>CAMOVY010000016.1 GCA_946627905.1 uncultured Clostridia bacterium | reverse complement strand
AACTATTTAGAGACGTTTTCGATTACGAACACGTACCCAAGATAATTTTTAACAACACGGTAGTGCCGATGGGTATGCCCAAAGAGATATGGATAACCGACACCACTTTCCGCGACGGGCAACAGTCCATGTCGCCTTTCACCGTAGAGCAGATGGTGGAACTTTTTAAACTTATGTCGCGCCTTGGCGGTAAAAAGGGTATAGTCAGACAGTCGGAGTTTTTTCTCTATTCCGAAAAAGACAGAAAGGCGGCTGCGGCTTGCCGTGATTTAGGGCTTGCCTTTCCCGAAGTTACCAGTTGGATAAGGGCTAATAAGCAGGATTTCCAACTCGTCAAGGATATGGAGATAAAGGAAACGGGTATTTTAGTCAGTTGTTCCGATTACCACATATTTAAAAAGATGAACTTAACGCGTGCGCAGGCTATGGATAAATATCTCGGCACGGTTAAAGACGCGCTTTCCGCGGGAATAAGACCCAGATGCCATTTCGAAGATATTACGAGAGCGGATTTTTACGGGTTCGTAATTCCGTTCGCGTCCGAACTTATGCGACTTATGGATGAAAGCGGTATTCCTATAAAGATAAGGGCTTGCGACACTATGGGGTTCGGCGTAAACTTCTCGGGCGCGGCAATTCCCAGAAGCGTACAGGGCATAATCTACGGCTTAAAGCACTACGCAAGAGTGCCGAGCGCGCTTTTAGAGTGGCACGGGCATAACGATTTTTACAAGGTGGTAACCAATGCAGACACCGCTTGGCTGTACGGCTGCGCGGCGGTAAACTGTTCGCTTTTGGGTGTGGGCGAAAGGACGGGCAACTGTCCTTTGGAAGCCATGGCTATAGAATACGCGTCGTTTAAGGGCAGCGAAGACGGTATGGACTTTACCGCGATAAGCGATATTGCCGATTATTTCGAGAAAGAAATAGGCTATTCGATACCGCCGAGAACGCCGTTCGTCGGAAAGAGTTTCAACTCAACGCGTGCGGGTATTCACGCCGACGGTATGCTTAAAAACGAAGAAATATACAACGTTTTCGACACCAAGAAAATATTGAACCGCCCGATGACGGTTGCTATAAACAACACCAGCGGACTTGCGGGCATAGCGTACTGGATAAACCAGCGTTTTGACCTTAAACGTGCGGATAAAATCGCAAAAAGCCACGCCGCAATCGGTAAAATGAAAGAAGTGATTGACAAAGAATACGCTGACGGGCGTTGCACCGTTATGACCGACGAAGAATTAGACGCGATTTTAGCGGCGGCGGACGAAGAATTGTATAAAAAGTTATCTTCTAAATAAACTTTCAAAAAAACCTTGCAAACAAGGTTTTTTTGATTTTAAATATAAAAATTTTTCTTAACGTATTGTATTTTTTAATAAAGTATTGTATACTTATTATAATAAAATTTTACGGGAGTTTTATTTATGAAGATTTTTTACGGACCTAAAGGCACGGGCAAAACGAAAGCCATTATCGATTTTGCGAACTCAGCGAAAGATACCGCTAAAGGACACGTCATTTACATAACCGATTCGGACAAATACGGGTTTGAACTTAAAATGCCCATCAGATTTTTGAATACGTCCGATTTCGGCGTTTCTTCTGAAGACGAGTTCCGCGGCTTTATCAAGGGCATAGTGGCGTCAAACGGGGATAACGAATACGTGTTTATCGACGGCGTTGCGCGCATCTGCGGCAAAAAACTCGGCGAAGTGGCAAGCGTTTTCAATACTATGAACGCTTTGGAAGACAAATTCGGCGTTAAATTCGTTCTGACCTGTAGCGGATTGAAAGAAGAATTGCCGGACTTTATATTAAAGTACGTCGATTAAGTTGCTTTTTATTATTAAAATGTAGTAAAATAAAAGTCGGGGGTTCTCGGCTTTTATTTTTATTTCAGGAGAAAGTTTATGCAGTTTATAAGCACCCGCGGGAAATTTGCGACGGAGAACGCCGCCAAGGCGATTACCAAAGGTCTGTCCGACGACGGCGGACTTTTCGTTCCGCAATATTTTCCGAACCTTGCAGGCGATTTGGAAAGTATGCTTTCTATGGACTATGCGGAACGCGCGGCGACAGTTATCGGTTCGTTTCTTACCGAATACGACAAAGAAGAATTACTTTCCGCGTGCAAAAAGGCGTACGCGCAGTTTGACGAAGGCGACGCCGCGCCCGTCGTAAAAATAGACGACGGACTTTTCGTGCTGGAACTGTTTCACGGTCCGACCTTGGCTTTTAAAGACATAGCGCTTACGCTTTTGCCTTATCTTATGAGAAAGGGCGCGGACATTTCGGGCGTTAAAGAAAATATATTGATACTCGTCGCGACGAGCGGGGATACGGGCAAGGCGGCGCTTGAAGGGTTTAAAAACCAAAAAGGCATAAAAATATGCGTGTTCTATCCGTCCGAAGGCGTTTCGGATATGCAGAAAATGCAAATGTGCACGCAGGAAGGCGACAACGTCAACGTCGTGGGCGTAAAGGGTAATTTTGACGACTGTCAGACCGCCGTTAAAAAAATATTTACAAGCGGGGAAATTGCGGCTGAACTTTTATCAAAAAACGTAGTGCTGTCAAGCGCTAATTCCATCAATTTCGGCAGACTTGTCCCGCAGATATCCTATTATTTTTCCGCATACTTAGACCTTGTAGGTTCGGGCGAGATAAAATTAGGCGATAAAATAGATTTTACCGTTCCGACGGGTAATTTCGGCAATATTTTAGCAGGGCATTACGCTAAAAAAATGGGGCTTCCGATAGGCAGGCTCGTTTGCGCGTCCAACTCCAACAACGTTTTAACGGAATTTTTCCAAAGCGGCACTTACGACGCGGACAGGGAGTTTTTTAAGACCATGTCGCCTTCGATGGATATACTTATTTCCAGCAATTTAGAGCGGCTTATTTTCGAGTTGACGGGCAGAAACGGCACTCTTACCGCAAAGCGTATGGAAGACCTTAAAAAGTTCGGCAGATATTCTATAACCGAAGAAGAGAAACAAACTGTCGGTAATGAGTTTTTTGCCGATTATTGCGACGAAGAAGAGTGTTCGGAGGTTATTTGCGACACGTTTGAAAATTCGGGCTATCTTGCCGACCCGCACACCGCGGTGGCTTTAAAAGCGGCGGAAACTTATTTCGCGCAATCGGGTTATAAAAACAAGATGGTAGTGTTATCGACCGCAAGCCCGTATAAATTCTCTCAAAACGTGTTAAAATCGGTAAGCGGGAAAACTGTAAAAGACCCGTTCAAAGCGGCGCAAGCGCTTGAAACTTTGTCCGCTTGCCCGATACCGTCGCAGATTTCGCAGTTAAAGAGCAAGGAAAAGAGATTTACTCAAGTTATAGATAAAACCGAAACCGTTAAAACCGTCTGCGAATTCGCGGCGAAATAAAACGGGGATATTTTAAGGATATTTATGGAAGAAAAAAAAGTTTTATTCAGCGCTATTCAGCCGAGCGGTATTTTAACGATAGGCAACTATCTCGGCGCGCTACGTAATTTCAAAAAACTACAGGACGACTATAACAGTATATTTTCGGTTGCCGATTTGCACACTCTTACCGTAAGGCAAGACCCAGCGACGCTTCGTAAAAACGTTTACGAACTTACTGCGCTATATCTCGCTTGCGGTATCGACCCCGAAAAATCCGTGTTGTTCGTGCAGTCGCACGTTTCCGCGCACGCGGAACTTACGTGGGTGTTAAATACAATCTGCTATCCCGGCGAACTTTCGCGTATGACGCAGTTTAAAGAAAAAAGCAAATCTCACGAAGACAATATAAACATGGGGCTAATGGATTATCCCGTGCTTATGGCGTCGGATATTTTACTGTATCAGACGGATATCGTGCCCGTCGGCGCGGACCAGAAACAGCACTTGGAACTTTCGCGCGATATAGCGATAAGATTTAACAACAGATTCGGCGAAACCTTTAAAGTGCCCGACGGGTATATTTCGAAGACCGCCGCACGCGTTATGAGTTTGCAAGAACCGATGAAAAAGATGAGTAAGTCGGACGCGAATTTAAACGCGTTCATTTCTATGGACGACGATACGGATACGGTTATAAGGAAGTTTAAACGCGCGATAACCGACAGCGACAACAGAATAATTTTCAGCGAAGACAAACCGGGGATAAGCAACCTTTTAACCATTTATTCCGCCGTCAGCGATAAGTCTATAGAAGAAGCGGAAAAGGAGTTTATGGGCTGCGGCTACGGCGACTTTAAACTTAAAGTGGGCGAAGCTGTGGCGGCAATAACCGAGCCGATAAGACTTGAAAAGAACAGACTTCTTGCTAACAAAGACTATCTTGACGACGTGTTAAAGGCGGGCGCGGAAAGGGCGGAAAGAATAGCGTACAGAACGCTTTCGAAGGTGTATAAAAAAGTCGGACTAGTTCCGAGAAAAAGGGGATAAAATGTTCGGCTACATAACGACCGATTTTCCTAATCTGTACGTGAAAGATACGGTGCTTTATAAAGCGGCGTATTGCGGGCTTTGTAAAAGCATAGGGAAAATCTGCGGAACGCGCGGGCGGTTTTTGTTAAATTACGATTTAACCTTTTTGTCCGTGTTTATTCACAACGTTATAGGCGAAGATTTCGACATAAAAAAAGAACGGTGCATTTTGCACACTATAATAAAGCGCCCCGTGGCAACGCCAGACGGCTTGTCTTTAAAAATAGCCGCGCTTAACGTTATTCTTGCGTATTATAAGTTGTCGGATAACGTTATAGACGAAGGCAAGGGTAAAATAAAACGTTCGTTTTTTAAAAAGGCTTACAAAAAGGCTAAAAAAGCCGAACCGATTTTAGATAAAATCGTCAAAGAAAACTATCAGGCGCTTATTGCGCTTGAAAAAAGTAATTCCGATAGCGTGGATATCGTTGCCGACCCGTTCGGGAATATGATGAGAGATATCGTAAAAGAACTGTCGGGGGAAAAGTTTACCGATAATATCGGAGAACTTGCGTACAATCTCGGCAAGTGGATATATCTTATCGACGCGTTGGACGACTTCGATAAAGACAAAAAAAGCGGCAGTTTTAACGTATTTATTAACGCTTATAAGGAATTTTCGGATAAAGAAAGTTTTATCGGCGGCAAAAAAGCCGAACTTGAATTTATTTTCGGCGGCATTTTATCGCAGATTTACGCTTGCGCGAAAGCCGTTTCGTATAATTTCAATCACGATTTAACGGATAATATTCTGTATAAGGGGATATTCGTAAAAACAAAAAACGTTATGGAGTATAAAAAATGCAAGAATACTACAAAATTTTAGGTGTTTCCGAAAACGCGGCGGATACTGAAATCGACGCGCAGTACACAAAACTTAAAGATAAATATTTGCGCGAAAGATTTTACGAAGGGGAAATCGGCAACGAGGCGGCAAGAAACTTAACCAAACTTGAAACCGCTTACGCCGAAATTAAAAGAAGCAGGGGGGAAAAAGTGAACGATAACGGAACTGCTTATAATTTTTCCGAAGTGGAAAATTTAATAAAGAATAACAAAATCAACGAAGCGCAGAACGTGCTTGACGACATAAACGACAGAAATGCGGAGTGGCACTATTTGCAATCGGTCATATTCTATAAAAAGAACTGGATTAACGAGAGTAAAAAACAGTTGGAAATCGCTTTGAATATGGAACCGCATAACCAAAAATATTCCGACGCGTATTCCAAACTCAAACAAAAAATCTCTTATAACGAAAGTCAGTTCCGTTCGGGCAACGCGCAGGGAACTTACGCTGACGACAGACAGATGGGCGGCAGCGGCGCAAACGATTGCTTGTCTTTCTGCGCGACTTGGTGTTGTATGAATATGATGTGCAATATGTGTTGCAGATAAATGAAAAGTCGGGTTATAACCGTATCGGCAATATCCGCGGGGCTTGTTGCTATTTGCCTTGCCGTCGGCATTTACGTCGGCTTTGCCGACGTTGCCGCGCTTATTGCGTCGTCGGTTTTCGTAATTTTGCCTTTATACGTTAAATCTTATAAAGGTTGTATTCTCGCATATCTGGCGGGCGGAATTTTAGGGCTTATATTCGGGTGGTTTAATTTCGTTTACTCTTTTGTTTTTCCGGCGTATTTCGTATTTTTCGGGGTTTATCCGATATTAAACTGTTATTTTAGGGATAAAAACGTTAAGAAATATATTTCTCATATTATCGGGCTTACGTGGTGTATCGCCGTGTTTTACGGGATATATTTTTATTACACGCTTGTAATGGGGCTTGATTTTAACGATTTGCCGCATTACCTTGCGTGGCTTAGCGATTATATATTATATGCCGTAGGCGTAATTGGCTTGTTTTTCTACTTTATTTACGACAGGTTTATTTTCGTGGTCAGAACGCTTATAGACAGATATTTAGGTAAAATAATCAAATAGTTTTTTAGGGTTTTGACGGGGAAATGAACAAAAACGACGTAAGAGAAGGCACCGTTATTGCGATGGGGATGAACGGTGAAGGGGTGTTGAAAGACAACGGAATAATAGTTTTCGTACCGTTTACGCTCGTAGGCGAGAAAATACGGTATAAAGTGCTTAAAGTGGCGTCAGGCTACGCGTACGCTAAAGTAGAAGAAGTTTTAACCCCTGCGGAAGAGCGCGTAAGACCCAAATGTCCCGTATTCGGCAAATGCGGGGGGTGTCAACTTCAGCACGTCAAATACGCGTCGCAGTTAAAAATTAAAGAAGACAATATCGCCACCTGTTTCAAAAAGATTGCTTTTACGGACGTTTGCGTAAAACCAACCGTACGCGGAGACGACGAGTTCAGATACAGAAACAAACTGCAACTTCCCGTATCGGTTGATAAGCAAGGCAGGACAATCATAGGCTTTTACGCCGAAAATTCGCACAGGGTAGTGCCCGTGTCGGATTGCCCGATAAACGCCGTCTGGACGGCGGACGTTATCGCCGCGTTTACCGAATATTTTGAATTATCGGGGTTAAAAGGGTATAACGAAATTTCGCATACGGGCGATATCCGTGAAATAGCCGTAAAAGACGTTAAAGGTAAACTTATTATAACAATCGTTGCGACCTTGAAAAGCCTGCCCGATAAAGATAAACTTATTTCTATATTAACCGAAAAAGTAAAATATGCTTTTTCGCTTTACTTAAACGTTAACGAAGCGCACTCTAACGTTATTTACGGCGATACTTTTATACATATTTACGGTAGTAAAGATTTTGCCGCCGATATGCTTGGCGTAAGGTACAGGGTTGGCGTTCAGAGTTTTATGCAAGTGAACGACTGTGTGTGCGCAAAGTTGTATTCCGCCGTCAGTGCGCTTGCTTTGGCGGATGAAAATACGACGGTTATAGACGCTTACAGCGGGGCGGGGCTAATGACAGCATTACTTGCAAAGCGTGCAAAAAAAGCGATAGGTATTGAAATAGTGCCGGAAGCGGTAGGTCTTGCAAACCTGCTCGCAAAGCAAAACGGATTAGAAGATAAAATCAGTAATTATCAGGGGAAATGCGAAGAGATTTTGCCTGACATAATCGAGCGCGAAAAGCAACAAGGTAATAAAACGGTTATAGTTTTAGACCCGCCGAGAAAAGGTTGCGATATAAAAGTAATAAATGCCGTAAAGGAAAGCGCGGCGGATAAAATCATTTACGTTTCGTGTAAACCTTCTACGCTTGCGCGGGACGTAGGGCTTATAATAGGCACGCTTAATCACAACGGTTCGGAAATAGTTAAAGCCGAAAACCCGTGCGGGAATTACGTTATAGACAGCGTAAGACCGTTTGATATGTTTGCCCAAACCAAACACGTAGAAACAATTTGTGTGCTTGCACGCACGAAATAGATTTGTACCGAGCAAAAAACGCTTGTGTTTTGTAGCGAAGGTGCGAATTTATTTCGTAGTTTTGGAAAAACGTTAAATTGTTTTTACGTGTTTGAAGTTCACCGTCGGTGCGAGACCGACATACATACCGCAAGCGTAGCGCGGATATACATGTTTGCCGTGCGAAGTGAAAAACGCTTATTTAATTTAAGATGATAGTACTTGCAAGTAATTCGCCGAGAAGAAAAGAAATTTTAACCGAATTCGGCTATAAATTTTCGGTAGTAAAAAGCAATTTTGAAGAAACCGATTTATCGGGTAGCCCTATGGAAACCGTGGTAGCGTTTGCAAAAGGCAAAGCAAATAACGTGTTTTTGAGCCTTAAAGAGCAAGGGCGTGCCGACGATATAACCGTTATCGGCGCAGATACCGTCGTTTGTCTTGACGGCAAAATTATCGGTAAGCCTAAAGACGCCGCGGATGCGGAAAACACGTTGAAAATGCTTTCCGGTAAAGAACATACGGTAATTACGGGCTATGCGGTTATAAATAATAAAGCGCAGGTTTTCGGTTTTGATAAATCGATTGTTTTGTTTCACGAATTATCCGAACGGTTAATAAAAGAATACGTTGCGACGGGCAAGCCGCTAGATAAAGCGGGCAGTTATGGCATACAAGACGGGTTCGGGTTAGTAAAATCCGTATCGGGTAGCGTATACAACGTAATAGGACTTCCGATAGAGAAAATAAAGCCGATATTAGACGTAATAGGAGATGATTTTTAAGGTAAAAATATAGTGATATATTTAATAAAATTTGCGTAGAAAGCAAGGTGTTCGGCATAGGAGTGGAAAGTTATACCGTAGGCAGCGCGGAATTTACGCTGTCTTACGCGGCGCAGAAAGGCTGTTTGCCGCTTATGGATAACGGACATTATCACCCGACCGAAGTGGTTTCTGATAAAATCCCCGCGCTACTTTGCTTTTTCCCCGAAATCGCATTACATATTACGCGTCCCGTGCGTTGGGATTCTGACCACGTAGTGCTTTTCGACGACGAAACCAAAGAAATCGCCAAGGAAATAGTCAGAAACGATGCTATAAACAGAGTGTTTATCGCACTCGATTATTTCGACGCAAGTATAAACAGGATAGCGGCGTGGACGGTCGGCGCAAGAAATATGCAAAAGGCGCTGTTATTCGCACTATTACAGCCCAACGCAAAACTTAAAGCGCTTCAGGAAGCGGGCAATTACACCGAATTGTTGGTGCTGCAGGAAGAAGTAAAGACTTTACCGTTCGGCGATATTTGGAAAGAATATTTAAAAAGACAGAACGTACCCGCCGACGACTGGTTCGAAAAAGTAAAAGAGTACGAAAAATCGGTACTTGCAAACAGGAAATAATTTTAAGGAACATAAAAACCCGCAGTAATTTACTGCGGGTTTTTAAATTCTGTTTTTTATTTAGCAAGTTTTTCCGAAGAAAGAAGAGAATTGTTTTACCATACCGATAAGCGAAAACACCATAACGCCCAAGAAGTAAATCACGCCCGAATTTTTAAGATAGTCGAATATCGGTGCTCCCGAACCCGCAAGGTTTTTGAAATAGTTAGCGAAAACACCCGCAACCGACGCAAGCATTACGAGATTTACCGCAAGCATTACAAATCCTAAAAGAACGCTTATCGCCCTTAAAATAGCGCGCATAACTTCGTTTCTTATAATCATCATCAAAAGCGCGAACACGATGTTGAACGCTAAAATTCCGTAGAACGCAACGAATCCGTAGGGAATTATATCGTAAATTATCTGCGGGATTTTATCCGCTATGCCGGCGATGTCAAACAAAATGCTTATATATGCATTTTGCCAAACATTGATATCGCTTTCGGCAATAGGCATGATGTGATTGAACGAAAATTCCATCGGGTCTATCGTGAACGGAATTAAAAGCGTCGCCGCCGCGATAATGCAAAAAATTATTTGCCCGATTCCAAGTTTACCTTCATAGTCTTTTGTCATAAATTTCTCCTTAAATCTTTAAAGATTTTAAATAAATTTTTATTTTTTCGTTTATTCTGAAACTGTCCCGCGCCTTATCGATTGTTTTGTTATGTATAAACGGGGGAAGAGTTTTGCTTTCGATAAGCGGAAGGGCTTTTTCGTACTTTTTTACCAGCATAACGCTTAAAAGCCACGCTATCGCCATATTTATATAATATTCGTCGGTATTTATACAGGTTATAAGTTTTAATATCTCGTCGGCATATTCGTCGTCGATAAAGTAATTCATTAAACAGACTACGCCGAACCTTACAGTATAAACTTTATCCGATTTTAACCACGTTAAAACGTTTTTATAAAGTAATTGTTTGTTTTTAGCCTGTTTTTTTATCGAAGCGGCAACCCCGTCGCAAATCGCCCAGTTGTCTATAAAAGGTAAAAACGCATTTAACGCTTTATAAAACTCCGCTTCGCCCTTTATTGTGTTTAAAAGCAGACCGTGGGCAAAATATTCTTCGTAATAAACGTGATTTTCCGTTAAAAAAGCAATAAAATCGCCCGTATTTACCGCTTCTTTTACGATTTTGCGGATAACGGGAACTCTCACGCCCAGCATTTTATAGTGCGTATCGGGTATAATTTTCTCGTTGAAAATTCTGTATTCGCTATCAGTATGCGCAAAAAGCCGTTCGGTTATAAAATGCATAACTAGTTTCCGAAGGCTTTAACGAGAATATCGTAAAAACCCGCGCACACCGTATTCAGATTTTCGTAAAAAGTGTTTTGTTCTATTCCGCTGCCGTGAACGTCGGTTATACCCTTGAAAATATAATAAGGGATATCGTTTGCCGTGCAGACCTGCGCTATTGCGCCGCCTTCCATATCGAACAGAGAACAGTTTAAGTCCGATACGGTTTTGATATCCGACGCCTTTTCGGTAAATCTGTCCGAACTTGCAAGCGCCGCAGTCGGCAGAAAGGACAGCCTGTCGGTTTTCGGCGTAAAGTAAACCCTGTCGTAATCCTGAATATAGCCTACGGGAACGTTATCCAGCGCGCTTAAATCGAAATCGTACTGACAACACTTGTCTACCGCGTAGTAGTTAAGCGTTTCCGCTTTGCCTAAAACCGCACCGACCGAACCGAAATTGACTATATAATCAACGGGGTAGTTATCTAACAGGTATTGCGTGGAAAAAGCGGCGTTTACCTTGCCGATACCGCTTATTATCAATACGAAATCATCGTTTCCGACAGTTCCGAAATAAATTTTTTTGCCGTTTTTAGTCGTTTTTTCGATTGCGGAAGTTTTTTCTATAACGCCTTTTGCTTCCGCTTTAAGCGCGACTACGATACCTATCAAGTCTATTTACCGTCTTTTTTTATTTATTTTATCACTTCATACAACATTTTGTCAATAATTATGGCTAAATTGGGGAATATTTATTTCGCTCCATAAACGCAAAAATTCCTGCGCCCCAACCTAATTTGATTTTACAAAAAACAAATAATATGATATACTACTAAATAAAGGAGAAGATGGTATGAAAACGAAGAAAAATCTTGTTCTGGCAGTTTTATCTATCTGTATTTTGGCGCTCGCGCTAACGTTTGCGCTTGTTGACGCGCTTGTTCCGCTTAACGTGTGGACGCATCCTTTGCTTAACTTTTTATTCTGTGCCGCCGTGGGCTTCGGAATTATCGCTATTTACCTTGGGTTCGCGAAAAGTTCGCCTTGGTATTTCTTTTTAAGCGCCGTACTTTTGGGGCTTGCGTTCTTTTACGTGCTCGTGCAGTATATTTCTTGGTGGATATGCTTGCTCATCGTTATTGTGGTGTGGGCGATTTTCGGCATCATGAGTTTTATGAGAGCGGGCAATCAGACGGAAGATATTGCGCTTAATAAGTCGCCCGATTATAAGACTTTCGAGCAGAGAAAGGCTGAAAAAGCGGCAAGAGACGCGGAAGAGAAAAAGGCTGAAAAACCCCTTCCCGAAATCAAGTCTTTCAAGGATAAGGACTAAAATTATTTTTTAACGAAGGCATAGAAATGGAATCCAGAAATCTTACGCTTTTAACCGACCTGTACCAACTTACAATGATGAACGGTTATTTAAAAGAGAACCGTAAAGACGAAACGGCGGTGTTCGACGTGTTCTTCAGGCAAAACGGTATGATAACTTATTCCGTCGCCTGCGGGTTAGAGCAAACAATCGATTATATACTTAACCTGCATTTCGGCGAAGAAGAGATAGAATACCTTAAAGGTCTCGGCATATTCAGCGCGGAGTTTTTGGAATACCTTAAGAATTTCCGTTTCACGGGCGACGTTTACGCCGTGCCCGAAGGTACGGTGGTTTTCCCGGGCGAGCCGATTTTAACGGTAAAAGCGCCCATTATGCAAGCGCAACTCGTCGAAACGGCGATTTTAAACAATATAAATTTTCAGACGCTTATAGCAACCAAGTCGGCTAAAATCAGGTACGCCGCTAAAAGCGATTTGGTTATGGAGTTCGGCTTGCGCCGTGCTCAAGCGCCCGACGCTGGTATTTACGGCGCGCGCGCTGCCGTTATAGGCGGGTGCGATTCTACTTCCAACGTTTTAGCGGGTAAAATGTTTAATATTCCCGTCGCGGGAACTCACGCGCACAGTTGGGTAATGAACTTTAAGGACGAATATACCGCTTTCCGCGCGTATGCCGAAGTTTATCCCGATAACGCGTTATTACTCGTCGACACTTACGACACCTTAAAGCAGGGCGTACCGAACGCTATAAAAGTGTTTAACGAACTGAAAGAAAAGGGCTATAAGCCGAAAGGGATACGTTTAGATTCCGGCGACCTTGCGTATCTATCCAAAAAGGCGAGACAGATGCTTGACGACGCGGGGTTTACGGGTACGGTAATATGCGCATCGGGCGATTTGGACGAATATTCTATAAATTCGTTGAAAAATCAGGGCGCGGCAATAAACTCTTGGGGTGTAGGTACAAAACTTATTACGAGTGCGGATATGCCCGCGCTCGGCGGGGTGTATAAACTTGCCGCCGTATTCGATGAAGACGGAAAAATTATTCCTAAAATAAAGATTTCGGAAAACGTGGAAAAGATAACCAACCCCGGATTTAAAAATATTTACAGG
>CAMOVY010000015.1 GCA_946627905.1 uncultured Clostridia bacterium | reverse complement strand
GACATTATACAATATGTTGTGTTAAACTATAACAAGTAAAAATATCGGGGGAAAAACGGATTTGGAAAAAAACGTTTCAACGCGCATTAAAAACTCCAAACCGTTTTACTTTGCCGATTTAATAATTTATCTGGTTGTTGCCGTAATAGTCCTAACCGCGTTTATCGCGGTTTCGCTACGCGGCGGAAGCGCTGCCGCAACGGGTTTTTCGGTGTTATACGACAATAAAGTCGCCGCCGAATACCGCTTTTCGGACGGAAAATTCACCGTAAAAGCGGGCTACGAAACATATTTTTCCGTACAAGAAAACGGAGTGTATTTTTACCCCGACGGAGAAGACAACGGGCATTACAATCTTATAGTGTTCGATAAAGACAAAAAGACGGCTAAAATCACCGAATCCACCTGCGCGGGGCACGATTGCGAAGCGCAGTCCGTTTCAGATAGTGGCGGGTTTATCTATTGCGCCCCGCATAAACTCAAAATAATTCCCGCGGGGCTTACTGACCCCGTTTCGGGCTGACGGGGGGCGCGAAATGATTAGGCTAAGAAAAATTATCATAAGCGGCGTGCTTTCCGCCCTTGCGCTTATCGCATTTATGCTTGAAAATCTGTTCCCGCCCCTTATCATCGTCGGCGGGCGGATAGGAATAGCCAACTTTTTCGTGCTTATCGCGGGAATTACCGCGGGGTTTTGGTACGGGTGTGCCGCGCTTATAATAAAAGCGGTACTCGGCAGTATTTTCGCGGGCAATCCGTCGGCAATACTCTATTCCCTGCCCGCGGGCGCGATTGCGTATTTTACGCAGATGCTGATAATTCTATACGCGCCGAAAGTCAGCGTTATAGCGGCTTCCGTATTCGGCGCGGTAATAAACGCCTGCGTGCAGAACGCGGTGTTTTGTCTTATCACCGCCACGCCCGAATACCTGTTATATATGCCCTACCTTGCGCTTATCGGCGTTTTGGGTGGCGCGATAGTCGGCACGGCGACTTATTTGACCGTAAAATATTTGCCCGAAAGGGTTTTAAATATAAATTATAAGGAGCAGAAAATTGAGCGTAATTAAACCAAGATTTTTTCCGTACGGCACAAAAATTCACGGTAATAAACTTACCAAAAACAGCCCTACGGAAACAATGCCCGCGCCGAGTAAAGTATATATCTCGGTAAGCCAGCATATCGGTGCGCCCGCAATCCCTGTCGTAAATATCGGCGACAAGGTGAAAAAAGGCACGCTTATTGCCGAGGCTTCGGGCGCGATTTCCGCAAACGTGTACTCTTCAGTTTCGGGTACTGTTTCGGATATATGCGATATAGTAAACGGGCTTAACCAAAAACAAAAACACATAGTTATCGAAAACGATTTTTCGGACGAGCAGGCATTTTTGCCACCGCTTGCCGATTTCGAACCGCAAACGCTTGTCGACCGCATACGCCTTGCGGGCATAGTGGGGCTTGGCGGCGCGGGCTTTCCGACGGCGGCAAAACTAACGCCCAAAACCCAACTCGATACGCTTATTATAAACGGTGCGGAGTGCGAACCATATTTAACCTGCGACTATCGGCTTATGATGGAACGCACGCAGGAAATATACAAGGGCATTAAATACGTAGCGCGCGCGCTAAAGGTAAGTAAAATAATAATCGGCATAGAGTTAAACAAGCCGCTTGCGATAAAAGAGTTTTCGGAGTTTTCCGATTTAGACGTGGTCGCTCTTAAAAAGCAGTACCCTATGGGTTCTGAAAAGCATCTTATCTACGTATGCACGGGCAGAAAAGTGCCTACGGGCAAAATGCCGTTCGACGTGGGCTGTTGCGTTCAGAACATAAAGACGGTACTCGCGGCTTATAACGCAATAGAAAATAATATTCCGCTTACCGAAGCGTACATAACGGTCAGCGGGCGGGGCGTTAAAAAACCCAAAAACCTGAAAGTCGCTATCGGCACGCCATTTCCCGACCTTATCGACTATTGCGGCGGCAAATCGGAAAATGCCGACAAAATCGTGGCGGGCGGTCCTATGATGGGCAAAGCGCTCGTTAACCTTACGCAATACGTAAGAAAGACCGATTCGGGGCTATTGTGCCTTAATAAAAACGAAACTTCTTCTGACGCGCCGACTAACTGCATCAACTGCGGCTTGTGCGCGAGAAAGTGCCCCATGCGGCTTATGCCGATGTATATAGAAAGTTTTGCGCTCGCGGGGAACTTTAAAGAAGCGGAACGCTACGGCGCGATGAATTGTGTAGAGTGCGGGCTGTGCGCATACAACTGCCCCGCTCGCCGCGCGCTGGTACAAAGCATTTCAATGGCTAAAGCCAAAATTAAGGAGATGAAAAATGGAAAATAATTTGATTTACTCTTCTTCTCCGCACATAAAAACCACAAGAACTACCCGCCGTATAATGATAGACGTGTGTATTGCGCTTCTTCCCGCAACGGTTATGGGCGTAGTTTATTTCGGACTGTACGCTTTAGCGCTTGTCGCGCTTGCGGTGGCTTTTGCGGTGGCGGGCGAATATATTTACCTACTTATAATGAAAAAACCTTTTAAGGAAATAACGCGGGAGTTTGACTTTTCGTCGGTGGTGTCGGGTATGCTGATAGGGCTTACAATCGGCACGAATTATCCTGTATATGCGCCGATTTTCGGAAGCCTTTTTGCGGTTATCGTCGTAAAAATGCTGTTCGGCGGCACGGGCAAAAACGTCGTTAACCCCGCGATAGCCGGAAGGGTGTTTATGTTTATATCCTTCCAGTGGGCGGTGGGCGCGTGGCTGTTGCCTGCTATCGGCAGCGTATACGGCGAAACGGTGGCTACTTCCGCAACGGCGGTAGTCGACGTATCCAAAGGCACAGTACCCGCGCTTTCCGTTATAGATATGCTGCTCGGCACGGGTATGCAGGGCTGTATAGGCGAAACGTGTAAGTTAGCGCTTTTGGCCGGCGGAATTTATCTTGCCGCGCGAAAGGTTATAAACATAATTTTCCCGCTTATCTATATCGCCGTCGCGGGGCTTACGACGACAGTAATCGGCGGTTTTGTTTTTGCGTTTTTTTTCCCCGCCATACTTTCTGGCGGACTTATTATCGGCGCGATATTTATGGCGACCGATTACACCACTACCCCGAACACCCTTTGCGGCAACATGATATACTTTATCGCGCTGGGTATTTTAACCGCCGTTTTAAGGTACGCTACGAATATGGAAACGGTGTCCTTTGCAATTCTTTTAATGAATTTAACCGTGCCGCTTATAGATAAGTTTATACTTAATAAGCCGTTCGGCTACAAAAAACCGCAAAAGCAGAAGGAGGCGAAATAATGACGTTTTTTAAGACAATCTGGTTCAAATGTATCTCCTGTCTTTTAATTCTTATGCTGTTTTCGGGTTCTTCAATAACCATACTTGCCGACCTTTTGTACGTATCACCTGAAATGCGTACGGCGCGTGCAATCAAAAAGATTTACGGCGAAGAAAAAGAGTATTCGGTGGTTTTGGACGTAGACAGTAAAGACGAAAATAAAAACACCGCTATAGAATACGACGGCGTTGGAAAAATCAACAAAATCTATAACATAACGGATAACGGCGATATTCTTTTCCAAACGACGGGATATAAGGGCTACAAAAACGGCACGATAACCCTTTGGATAAAGGTTGTAAACACGAACGAAAAATATTCGATAGAAAAAGTGCTTCTCGAAAAATACGAAAAGCAAACGCTTATGAGTAAACTTTCGGGAGAGTTCTACGGCGGATTTAAGCTTACCGACGTAACGGAAGCGTATAACGACGGCAGTTTATTTACCGCAACCGACAAGAACGCTGAAAACTATAACCCCGTATCGGGCGCGACCTATTCGGCAACGGCGGCGGCAAATGCAGTCAACTGCGTTATAAAATATTTAGGGGGCGAAAGATAATGAAAACCGATTTTAAAAAGATTGCAAAAGACGGTATTATTTCGTCTAACCCGACTTTAAAACTCGTACTCGGCACTTGCCCCACCTTGGCTTTAACCACCGCGGCTATGAACGGTATCGGTATGGGGCTTGCGGTATCCTTCGTGCTTATTTTCAGCAACGTTATAATTTCGCTTTTACGAAAGGCTATCCCCAAGGAAGTGCGCATCCCCGCGTTTATACTTATAATCGCGACTTTCGTAACGATAGTAAGGCTTGCGCTCGATTACTTTTTACCCGACATTTACGAAAGTATGGGGCTATACCTTCCGCTAATCGTCGTTAACTGCATAATTCTTGCGCGGGCGGAAAGTTTTGCAAGTAAGAACGGCGTTTTGGCGTCTGCTGCGGACGGACTGTTTATGGGTATAGGTTTCACCCTTGCGCTGACGACTATGGGCGCGGTAAGGGAAATTTTGGGCGCGGGCGCTATTTTCGGGCATAAACTGTGGGATTTTTCCATCGGTTTTTTCTCGTCCAGCGCGGGCGCGTTCTTTACCTACGCGGTGTTTATAGCGGTGTTTGCGTTAATAACCGATAAGATTTCCGAAAAGTCCAAACTCAAAAAGATAAAAGCCGAAGAAAAAGACTTCTGCGGCGAAATAAAGGAGAACGCGTAATATGGGACAGTTCTTAATGATTATAATTTCCGCGGTGTTTATAAACAACTTCGTAGTAGTTCAGTTTTTGGGTATCTGTCCGTTTTTGGGCGTAAGTAAAGACTTTAAGTCGGCGCTCGGTATGGGGATTGCGGTGTCCTTCGTAATGACCTTAACCTGTCTTATCACCTACCCCGTTTATATGTATATTTTAGTGCCTTTGGGGCTTGAATTTATGGAAATAATCGTGTTTATTTTCATAATCGCGTCTATAGTGCAGATGATAGAAATGGTGTTAAAGCGTTTCTCGCCCACACTTTATAACGCGATGGGAATATATCTTCCGCTTATTACCACCAACTGCGCGGTTTTGGGCGCTGCGGAACTTGTTATCGACGGCGGGCAGATGGCTACCCTTCTCGGCATAACGGCGGCAGAAATGAATATGGGCTACGCGGTGCTTTACGGGCTGTTTGCCGGCGTAGGGTTTACGGTTGCGATAGTTTTAATGAGCGGGCTGCGCGAAAAAATAGCGCGCTCAAATGTGCCGAAGCGGTTAAAGGGCTTTCCTATCGCTATGATAACGGCTTGCTTTATAGCGATGGCGTTCTACGTATTCACGCTGATTTAGGGGGCAAAATATGAATAACTTACTTAACGGAATAAATTTTACCACGCTTTTTACGGTTGTCGGAATAGTCGCGGCTATAGCGATTTTATTCGCCGCGCTTATAGTGCTTGTTTCCCGCCTTACTGCGGTAAAGACCGACGAAAAAGTGGAACAAATAAAAGACCTGCTTGCCGGCGCAAACTGCGGCGGTTGCGGGTACGCGGGTTGCGCGGACTTTGCCAAAGCGGTTGCGGAAGGCAAAGCGGATTTTTCCGCCTGCGGACCTACGAGTAAAGAAAACAAAGCGCAGATAGCGGCGATTTTAGGCAAAGCGCCCGATACGGGCGTAGAAAAGGCGGCGTTCGTACATTGTAATGGCGGTTTAGCCTGTGCGGACAAATTCAGTTATACAGGCAACAAAGGTTGCGATTTTAAGTGTATTGTCGGCGGCGGCAACAAGGCTTGCCCGTTCGGCTGTCTTGGAGACGGAACTTGCGTCTCTGTCTGCGAATATGACGCTATAAAGGTTATAAACGGCGTTGCGGTTGTGGATAAAAATAAGTGCGTAGCGTGCGGCAAGTGCGTCAAAGCTTGCCCCAAGCATATTATCGAACTGCTACCGAAAGACGTTAAAGTGCTTATCGCCTGCTCTTCCCTATTAAAGGGAAAAGACGTTTTGTCGGCGTGCAAAAACGGTTGTATCGGGTGCGGACTGTGCGCTAAAAACTGCCCCGAAACGGCTATAGAAATGGTAGACAACCTACCGAAAATAGATTATGCTAAATGCACGGGCTGTTTAACCTGCGTAGCGAAATGCCCCAGAAAGTGCATACACGAAGTGAGATAATTTAATTTGATTTAAAACTATTTAGCCCGCCGCGGAAAATTCCGCGGCGGGCTAAATAGTTTTTATCGTTTATTATATCGTCTCTTCTTTTATAATCTCGCCGTCAAGGGTTTTAAGTGTCAACTTGTCGCCGTCAAGTAAAATATAACTATGTGGCGTGCCGTTCTTCGGTAGCGACACAGAACCCGCGTTGGCGACTATCACGCCGTTCACGCGCTCTATAAAGCCCGTATGGAAATGCCCGTAAATTACGGCATTGTATCTGGTGGCGGGCATATTGTCCTTATTATAAACGTGCCCGTGCGTACAGAACACCGTCTTATTTTCGGTAAGGATACAACAGTTTTCGATAAAGTCGAATTCGGAAATAAGCGTATCCACTTCGCTGTCGCAATTACCTTTTACCACGATAAGTTTATCTTTCAGCCCGTTCAAAATCTCCGCAACCTGTTGCGGGGCGTAGTCTTTGGGGAAAGGATTTCTCGGTCCGTGGTTATATATGTCGCCCAAAAGCAAAAGTTTATCCGCTTTTTCGGCGACAAATCTTTCCCTGACCTTTTCGGCGTAATATGCCGAACCGTGTATATCCGAAGCGATAAGTATTTTCATAACACCCCTTAAAGCAGGTTTATGCCCTGTTTCTTCAATTCTTTTATATCGTTCTCATCCCATATAGACGACTGAACTTCGCCTATATGCGCCTTTCTTAAAAGGAACATACAAAGTCTCGACTGCCCTATGCCGCCGCCGATAGTAAGCGGCAATCTGCCGTTTATGATGTCCTGACAATAGGGGTTTTCGAGTTTATAAGTTTCTTTTCTCTTCTTTAATTGTTTTACAAGGCTCTTTTCGTCTACTCTTATGCCCATTGAAGAAATTTCAAACGCTATACCCAAAACGTCGTACCATAAAACGATATCGCCGTTTAATTTCCAGTCGTCGTAGTCCGCCGCCCTGCCGTCGTGCGGCGCGCCGTCTTTTAAGTCCCAGCCGATTTGGTACACGAATATCGCGCCGTACTTTTTCGCCGCCGCGTTTTCCCGCTCTTTACGGGTAAAATTCGGGTACTCTTTTTCAAGCGCCGAAGTGGATATAAAGGTAATGTCTTTCGGCAATTCGCGGGAAAGTGCTGGGTACTTTGCGCCGACTTTTGCCGCCGTCTTTTTTATAGCCTTATAAACGCTTTTGACCGTCTTTTTAAGGTAAGAAAGCTTGCGTTCTTCTCTCGTTATAATTTTTTCCCAGTCCCACTGGTCGACGTAGACCGAGTGAAGCGCGTCAAGCGTTTCGTCGCGGCGAATAGCGTTCATATCGGTATAAAGCCCGCTTTCTGCGGGGAAAGCGTATTTTGCGAGCGCGTTTCTTTTCCACTTGGCAAGCGACTGCACGATTTCAACTTCTTTTTTAAGCGTTAAGACGTCGAACTTTACCGCACGTTCCACGCCGTTTAAGTTGTCGTTGAGTCCCGTTGACGGTTCTACGAACAGCGGTGCGGACACGCGGGTTAAATTAAGCGCTTTTGCAAGTTCTTTTTCAAACTCGTCTTTGACGAATTTGATTGCTATTTCCGTGTCTAAAAGATTGAGTTCCGATTTGTATTGCATAAATTTACTCCTTGGTATCTGAATTATCGGGTGTAATTACGGAAACTATCCGAGAGTTGAACGCGCCGATATTTTTTAATTTTTTATCGAGAAAAGCAAGTGCCGCGTACCATACCGCGATAAACGCCACGCTTAAAATAAGTATCCATATTTCGTTTTTAATAAACAGATAGTTTATTAAAACGGCAAGTCCTATTAAAATAAGCGGAACGAAAAACGCCAGCACCGCGCCCAAAAATTTGCCGCTATCACTACGCTCTATCATTACGGTATCACCCGTTTTAGCATCGACAGTGTTCTTTGCGTAAAACTCTGCCTTATTCGTGCCTTCTTTAAATAGGCACAGTCCGCAACCCGCGCACTCGGCTTTTTTATCCACCGAAACTACGGCGGTTTTGCCCTTTATCTCGGTTATTACGCCCCTTTCCGTCATTATTTAAAAAACTCCGAAACGTCGCCGATTTTAACTTCCGTGTCGACGCCGCTTTCCATATCTTTGATTTTGATTACCCCGCGGGCGAGTTCGTCCGAACCTATAACGCCGACGAATTTCGCGCCGATTTTATCCGCGTACTTAAACTGCGCTTTAATGCCCCGCCCCACGTAGTCGGTGTCGGCGGAAATGCCGCGCTTTCTTAACGCCGAAACTATTTCAAACGCTTTTAGGCGCGCGTCTTCGCCCATAGGCGCGACGTAAAGGTCAAGACTGTCGTTTGCTGGGATACTGCCCGCACTTTCTAAAAGCAATAAAAGCCGTTCTAAGCCCGCGGCAAACCCTATGCCCGAAATTTTGCCGCCGCCGAACTGTTCCACTAGCCCGTCGTACCTGCCGCCGCCTAAAACCGTACCCTGCGCGCCGATTTCTTCCGACACGAACTCGAATACAGTTTTGGTGTAATAGTCAAGCCCCCTGACGATACGCGGATTTATCTTATATTCCACACCCGCCGCCGTTAAAAGCGCTTGCAACTTATTAAAATGCGCCTTGCAGTCGTCGCAAAGGTAGTCTAAAATGGACGGTGCGTTTTCCGTAATCGCCCTGCACTCTTCGTTTTTGCAGTCTAAAATACGCATCGGGTTTTTATCGAATCTGTCTTTACACAGGTCGCAAAGTTTATCGTAATTTGCTTGTAAGTAGGCTTTTAACGCCTTATGATATTCTTTTCTGCACTCCTTGCAACCTATACTGTTGATATAAAGGGTTATGTTTTTAACGCCGATTTTACCTAAAAAAGTTTTCGCTAAAAGGATTATTTCCGCGTCTATACCAGCGTCCGTAGCGCCGAACACTTCCACGCCGAACTGATGAAACTCTCTAAGTCTTCCCGCCTGCGGCCTTTCGTAGCGGAAACAGGGGGTTATATAAAAGGTTTTAACGGGCAAAGCGCCTGCGTAAAGTCCGTTTTCCACAAACGAACGCACAACGCCCGCCGTGCCTTCGGGCTTTAACGTGATACTCCTGCCGCCCTTGTCGGTAAAAGTATACATTTCCTTATTGACTATATCGGTAGTCTCGCCTACCCCGCGCGAAAACACTTCCGTATGCTCGAACACGGGCGTGCGGATTTCTTTCGCGTTGAAAAGCCTTGCCGTTTCTCTCGCGGCACTCTCTAAAAACTGCCATTTGTACGAATTTTCAGGCAACACATCTTTTGTGCCTTTGGGCATTGTAATCATAATTTTTTCCGTTCCGTCTTTACAGAATTTTTTTACAAAATGTATTTTTTAAGGTCTTTGGTCTTCTTTTCTACGCCGAGTTTGTTTTCCACGAACGCTTTATCCACTACCACTTTGCGCGCGGGTTCGTTTCCGCCCGCGTTAAAGGACACTTCTTCTAAAAGTTCTTCCATAACCGTATGAAGCCGCCTTGCGCCGATATCTTCGCTAGTCGCGTTCATGTCTTCGGCAACCGCCGCGATTTCTTCGATAGCGTCTTGCTTAAATTCGAGTTCCACGCCGTCAACTTTCAAAAGCGTAGAATACTGCTTGGTTATAGCGTTGGTGGTGTTCGTCAAAATCTCTATAAAGTCCTTTTTGGTAAGGCTGTCGAGTTCTACGAGTATCGGAAACCTGCCCTGAAGTTCTGGGATTAAATCCGACACCTTTGAAACGTGGAACGCACCCGCCGCGATAAACAGAATATAGTCGGTTTTGATAGGACCGTACTTGGTAACGACGGTAGAACCTTCGACTATCGGCAGAATATCTCTTTGCACCCCTTCGCGCGAGACGTCCTGTCCGCCGCTACTTGTGCCCTTTGCCGCGATTTTATCAATCTCGTCGATAAAGATAATGCCTTCCTGCTCGGCTCGGCGCACCGCTTCTTCGTTTACGGCGTCTTTATCTATAAGTTTATCCGCTTCTTCGTCTAAAAGCCGCTGACGCGCTTCCTTTACGGTTATTTTTCTGCGCTTGTGTTTTTTTGGCAGAAAATCCCCGAAAATACTGCCGATACTTATTTCCGCGCCGCCGGGGACTAACTCCATAGGCTTTGGCGCGTCGATAACTTCAAGTTCTATAACTTCGTTATCGTAATATCCTTTTTTAAGCCCTTCTAATAAGTTCTGCTCGAAAATAGCGTCGGGCGTTTCGCCTTTATCCATTTTGCGCGCTTCGGCAAGAAGTTTTACAAGCCGCATATCTACCGTAGCGCCCGCCTTTTCCATTACCTTTTTAAAGCGCTCTTCTTTTACAAGCCTTACCGAACACTCCGCCAAATCGCGAATCATACTTTCCACGTCTCTGCCGACGTAGCCGACTTCGGTGTACTTGGTCGCTTCTACCTTTATAAACGGCGCGCCGACGAGTTTTGCAAGCCGCCTTGCTATCTCGGTTTTACCTACGCCCGTCGGACCTTTCATTATAATGTTCTTGGGCGTTATTTCGTCCATTTCGGCTTTCGTAAGCCTGCTGCGGCGGTATCTGTTGCGAAGCGCTATTGCCACCGCCTTTTTCGCTTCCGCCTGCCCGATTATATATTTGTCAAGTTGCTCTACTATCTGTTTGGGACTTAAATCCATAATCCTTTCCCCCTTATAACACTTCGCAGGTTATATGCCCGTTGGTGAACACGCATATTTCGCTGGCGATTTTAAGCGCCTTTCTCGCTATCTCTTCCGCGGTGTAATTAGTTTCCTGCGTGAGTGCGCGCGCCGCAGCGAGTGCGTAGTTGCCGCCGCTGCCGATAGCGCAAACGCCGTCTTCCGGCTCTATCACTTCGCCCGTGCCCGAAACTATTAAAAGGCTGTCCTTATCCGCGGTTATCATCATCGCTTCTAACTTTCTCACCTTGTCCGAACGCCAAAGTTCGGCAAGTTCCACCGCGCTGCGCATCAAATTGCCCGAATACTTGTTAAGCATTTCTTCAAAGCGTTCTGAAAGGGTAAACGCGTCCGCAACCGAACCCGCAAACCCGAAAATCACGTTGCCGTTATAAATGCGCCTTACCTTTACGGCGTTGTTTTTAAATATTATCGACTGCGACATGGTAACCTGTCCGTCGCCCGCGATTGCCGTATGCCCGTCTTTTTTAACGGCGCATATGGTCGTCCCCATAAATTCGTTCATATTTTTCTCCTTAATTGATTTCGCTTATAAATTCTCTTACCGCCGCAAGGCTTCTTTCCGCCATAAGGCGTTTTCTTTCCTTTTTATCGCGCACCGAAAGGGGCGGCAGAATACCGAAATTTGCGTTCATCGGCTGAAAGTTTTTGTTTTCCGTAGTAATGTATCTTGCAAGCGCGCCTAAAACGGTATTTTCGGAAATTAAAACTTCGCGCTCGCCCTTTAATTTTCTTTCCGCGTATATCGCGGTCAAAAGTCCCGCTCCCGCGCTCTCAACGTATCCTTCCACGCCCGAAAGTTGCCCCGCGACAAATACGTTCGGATATTTCTTAAAGGAAAAGTCCGGATTTAACGCTTTTGGCGAATTGATAAAAGTGTTTCTGTGCATCACGCCGTAGCGCAAAAACTCGGCGTTTTTCAGGGCGGGTATCATTGAAAACACCCTTTTCTGTTCGCCCCACTTTAAGTTGGTCTGAAACCCCACCATATTGTACATAGTGCCCGCTTTATCTTCTTTGCGAAGTTGCAGCGTGGCGTAAGCCCATCTGCCCGTTTTAGGGTCGTCAAGCCCCGCGGGTTTTAACGGCCCGAACCGCAAAGTGTCTTTGCCGCGCGCCGCCATAACTTCCACGGGCATACACCCTTCGAATACGTCTGACTTTTCAAACTCGTGCATTGTCGCCCGCTGTGCCGAAATAAGCGCGGCGTAAAAGGCTTCGTACTCGTCTTTATTCATAGGGCAGTTGATATGGTCGCCGTCGCCCTTATTATACCTGTCGGCTATAAAGGCGCTGTCCATATCGATACTGTCCGCGGCGACAATGGGTGCGGACGCGTCGTAAAAATACAGCGAACCCGCAAGTTTTCCTATACTTTCCGATAGCGGCGCGGTGGTTAAAGGTCCTGTCGCTATTACGGTAAACCCGTCCGTAGGCACTTTTTTTATCTCTTCCGAAATAAATTCTATATTCGGATTAGCCGCTATTTTATCGGTGATGTACGCCGAAAATTCTTCGCGGTTTACGGCGAGTGCGCCGCCCGCGGGAACTTTCGCGTATTCTGCGGCTTCCATCGTTATAGAACCCAAAAGTCGCAGTTCTTCTTTTAATAGACCCGCCGCGTTGCCGAACACGTCGTTCGACTTTAACGAGTTGGAACAGACGAGTTCCGCAAACTTTTCCGATTTGTGCGCGGGGGTAAACGCGTTGGGCTTAATGTCGTAAAGCAAAACTTTTACCCCGCGGTTTGCAAGATAAAGCGCCGCTTCCGCACCCGCAAGCCCCGCGCCGATAACTTTAACCTTCATCTTTAGCGTATTTGCAGGATTTAGACGAACACTTGATTTTTTTGCCGACTTTCACAAGGTATGCGCCGCAATCGGGGCATTTTTCGCCCGTGGGAATATCCCAACTCATAAAGTTGCAATTAGGATAACCCGAACAGCCGTAAAATATTTTTCCCGATTTTGCCGTCATTTTCTTGGTCGGCTTGCCGCATACGGGGCAAGTGCCTTCAAACGTTTCGGGCGCTAAACTTACGGTGTTTTTGCACTTGGGGTAATTAGAACAGGCAAGAAATTTACCGAACTTGCCTTCCCTTTCTACCATAATAGCGCCGCACTTGTCGCATATTCTGTCCGTGGGGATTACCGTCTTTTCGTTGACGGGTTTTATATTTTTGCAGTTGGGGTAATTAGAACACGCGTAATAATTGCCGTATCTGCCGCTTTTTATTATCATGGGCGCGCCGCACTTGTCGCACTTTACGTCGGTAATGCGCGATTGCTCCAACTGCTTTTCAAACGGTGCGTAGAACTCCGCGATAAGTTTATGCCAGTCCTTGCCGTTTTCTCCTATCGCGTCCAAATCGTCTTCCATTTTAGCGGTAAAGCCCACGTTCATAATGTCGGGGAAATATTTTACCAG
>CAMOVY010000014.1 GCA_946627905.1 uncultured Clostridia bacterium | reverse complement strand
GGAGCGTAGACATATTCTATATCTTTTTTCACGTAAGAACGTTTAAGATAATATTTGCCGAGTTCGGGCGTGGTGCATATAAACATATCCGTTTCTAACAGCATCATCAAAATGTTAAGTTTTTTAATGCCTATGTAGTACGGTTTTATTCTCGGCTGTTGCTTTGCCACTTCGAAAATAACGTCGTACGGGTCGTTGGTTATATAGTGGATAGTAAGGTTAGAACGCTTTAATAGTTCGGCGATTATGTCCTTATAATACTTGTAAAACCCGCTCTTTTCCGAATAGAAAACCACGTGTTTGCCGGCTATCTTTTTAAAACTCTTGTAATCGGCTTTTTCGCGCTTTTTGTTTTCTTTATAACGTTTGTCGTCTTTATCGTCTTTTACGAAAGATTTAACTGTGGCAAGCGCTTTGCGGCTTTCTTCCAACAGTTCGTAATCCACGTATTTTTTGGGGTTAATAAGCGCGTTTAATAGGTACATCTGCCCGACTGCCATAAGGTTGCTCGCTACCCAGTAAACGGCAACGCCCGTCGGCACGAAAAGCCCCAAATACAGCGAAAGCCCTACGCTTAAAATCATCATACCGTACTGGTTCCACTTGCTTTGTTCGTGTTGCAGAACGTTTGAAAGGTTTTGCGTAAAGCACATTACCCACGCGGACGCGCCCGCGACAATCGGAACGAGAATATATAAGCCCCAAACGTCTTTAGGCATAACGGATAAATCCATACCCAAAAAATGCGCCGAAGGTTCAACGCCGAGATATTGCGCGGGGTTTTCGATTATTTCCACTACGGCAAGCAACAGTATAACTTGCAGAATAAGCGGAATAATGGTTATAAGCGGATGGTAATGCGCTTTTTTGTAAATTTTGGCTTGTCCGTCGGCAATCGCGTCAAGATTGCCGTAATTGTTGGCTTTAAGAAAGTTTATTTCCGGCTGAATTTTTACCATAAGTATGGAATTTTTCTGAATCCATACCGAAATAGGCATAAGCACGATTTTGGTTAAAAGCGTGAAAAGTATAATAGCCGTGCCGTAATCGCCCACAAGTTGCCAGCACCATTTCATTAAATATCCGAAAGGAATACAAAGATAAGAAAGCATAATATTGTCCTAATGCATACGTTAATTCATAACGAATTTGCTGTAATGTTCGTGGCGGGTTTGATGCCAATTCGCGGGGTATTCTCTGCCTTTACCCGTTATAGTGTAATAATACTCGTCGCAATCGAGCGAGAAGGTATGCCATATCATAGTACGCGTTCTATTCTCGCTTTCGCCTATTGTGAATATAGACGTATTGTAGTTTTCGCCCAGCCCGCTGTAGTCTATCCCTTCCGAGTGCAGAATCGTCGCCCAAATGTCTTTGTGCGAAGTCTGCGCCATAGACGTTTTAAACGCACCCGTTTCGCCAGCACGTTTTACAAACAGCGCGGTAAGGCGGGCTTCTTTTAGGTTTTTAAAATCGTTGTGCGCATAGGAGTGGTCGCCCGTAATGACTATGGTAGCGTTATCGTAAACGCCCGCGTCTTTTAACGCCTTAATATATCCCTTAATTATCTGGAAACTGTTTCTTACGGAAATTATCGTGCTGCCGCCGCCCGTGCCCCACTCTTCGTTGTACTTGCTGTCGTGGCAACCTTCGAAATGAATAAAGGAAAACTGTTTGTTGTTGCTGGCTGTTGTAAATTCGTTATTCGCCATAGCGCGGTACGCTTCTCTCGTGTCGCTGTCGTAGCCGAGATAGGTTTCGCCGCCTATTTCGCCGTTAAAAATGGTAAGCGAATTGAGTTCCGCCGTGCTGCCGACGGTAAGGAATTTTTTGAATAATAGCGGCAGTCCGCGGTATAAAGAATAATACGCCATTTTAAGCGATAAAGTCGTGGTAGCCGCGGTTCTTACCGAAACCACTTTGCCTTTGTTGGCAATATACGAAGGCAATTTCTGCGCTTCGGTAAACGCGTAATAGGACTGCGTGTAAAGGTTTACGGTATAACCGTTTTCGTCAAGAACGTCCAGCGGTATGCCGCCCTGATACGCGCTGTCTAAATACTCCGCGCGGGAAGATTCCGCCGTGTATTCCCGATTAGTAAGCATATTCGCAACCCCGGGGAAGGTATGCCCGTAATTTGCGGTATGGTCCTGATACCACGTAAACCCGTTTAAGTCGTCAAACACCGACGGGTCTTCGTTATATGCGTCTTCCGCGTACTGCTCGTCAAACCTGTCCACGCAAAAATAGAAAATATTGTTGTTCTGGGCAATATCGTTGTAATTTTTAAGGGTTAATACTTCGAAACTGCTTTCCATACGGTCGACTTTGTCGGTAAACATAGAAGTGTTTGAAACGATTATGCTGACTGCGGAAACGAATTCCATGGCGAACATCATAACCGCAAGAATAATCGCGGTAAACTTTATTCTGCCTTTTTCGTCTTTGCGTTTTACGAGATAAATCGCAAGCGCGTACCCGCCTAGCCAGATAAGGCTGTCTATAACTATCTGCCATACGGGCAAATCGGAAACGATATTGTCCCCCGGCAGAGACGTCATATTGAAATTAAGAAAATTCTGCTGCACAATGAGCAAAAGTCCCGTGGCGATAAAAATCGCAAGCATAACCCTGTAGCCCTTTTGGGGAATAAAAAACAACAGAGAAAAGATAAGCACGGCGTTTGCCACCGCAAACAGCGGCAATATAAGACTTATGTCCGAAAAAGAAAAATTAAGTTCTTCAAGATTGTTGCCGAAAATATCGAGCGGGGCAACGACGAATAGTATTAAAGAAAGCGCAACGGCAACTATTATGCTTAAAAATATTCTCGATTTCCGTTCCGCGGAAAAAAACGGGGTTTTTGCTTTTGTTTCGCTCATTATCTGACCTTAAAGTGCGAAAAATTTTAAATAAATATATATAAATAATTATATATAAAGCGCACTATCAATTATAATACCAAATAATTACAAAAATTGCAATAGTATTGCACCATTTTACAAAAGATTATGCGCGGCGCTTAAATTTGTTAAGCGCCGCGCATAATAGTACCGTTTTAACAAAACGTTCTGATTTATTTGCTTTTATTCGGGATAATATCCTGTATCGCAGAACCTAAAACTTTTGATTTCCGCAGATATTGTTAATTGTTGTGTTTCATAACGTGCAAACGGTCCGCTGTTCCAAACTACCACTTGCCTTGAAACGGTAAAGCGTACGATATCCCCCGCAACGACTTGGCTTATAATATTTTTAACCGTTGTTGTGTTGCTTATCTGCGTAATTGCCCCGTCGTTTACTTGTATCGAAAGTAAGATATCTTCCCGTTGTAAATCCCCGTACACCGAACTTCCGCTATAAACGTTGCTTACATACACAACGCCCGAAGATTCCGCAACGTCAAAACCTTTTACCGTTCGCCCTGAAACGTAGCCGTAATTATCGTCAGTCGCCGTACCGCCGAGTTGCTTGGCTATTTCCACAAATCCGTTTCCGTTTTCAAGATAACATGGAATAGCAAAGTTTATTCCTTCAAATTCGTCTTTACTTGCCCCCGCGTTGGTTATTCCGATAAGTTCTCCGTACAGATTGTAAAGCCCGCCGCCCGAACTTCCGCCGTTTGTCGCAACGTCTATCTGCATAAGCGACATTGTCCCTATATCCTCAACGCTCACGCTCCTGATTTGGCGACTGCTTATTATACCGCGCGCAACCGAGCCGGGCAACGCGCCCGTCGGATTGCCTACCGCAAACACCGTTTCGCCGAGCGATACGGTGTAATCGTCGTCGGGAATCTGCGCTTTCTGCACTTTGTCCTTGGAAAGTTTATTACCCGATTTTGCCGCTACGCTTAAATCGAGTTTTAAAATTGCTATATCAGACTCGAAATCTCCGCCTACTAAAGTGATGGCGTAGCCTTGAGAAGTATAATAAGACGGTCTTTCGCTACCTATATAACCGTAAAAAACGTAGTCTGCGTTAGTGTAAGAACAGTCTTCGTCGGGAAGGCGTACTTCTATCTCGCCTATGCCCTGTATGCCGTAAGAACCCGTCGTGGAAACCATATGATGACAGGTTATTATATAAATCATGTTGTCGTCTTGCTTCCAAGCCGCGTTGCTCCCTTCGGCAGCAAAAGTTATATCCACTATAACGCCCGAACCGGCATACTTGCCGCCGCTTGTTATTATCTGCACCGTAGTACGTTCAACCTGCGCGACCGCTTCTACAAAAGCGTCTTCGATATTGCGTTCTTTAGGCGTAGTTTCAAAGTTTACCGTTTGCGCGGCTATCTGGGAATCGCTCGGCGTGGCAGCACCACCCTGTTTACCGCCGCTTATAAACGAACACCCGCTTGCCATAATCACGGCAAGAGTTAAAGCCACTACGGCGGTTAAAAACGCGGATAACTTTTTCTTCATAAACAAATCTCCCGTAAAAATTTTTCAGTACTTTAATATTGTACACTAAAAATCGCAAAAAAACTTGGTTTTTAAAAAAATAATAAAAGGGGCGTAAAATTTGCCCCCTTTCCCCGCCCGAACTGCGGGGAAAAATCCGTCGCAAGTCGTGCGGTATATCAAGCGACGGTGTATTACACGGTTTTTATATTAGAAAAACCGTTTTACCGCCGACAACCTTAAGTATAGGCAAATAAAAAATTTTTATGTAAAAAATGCCCGCGGAATTTTTGTAAAAATTCCGCGGGCGTTAAAAATATAACCGATAATTTTTATTCGTCGTCTTCGTCTTCGGGCAAATCGACGTTGTGATAAACGTCCGACACGTCGTCTAAATCTTCTAACGCGTCGATAAGTTTATTAAACTTGGTAAGGTCGTCGCCCGCAAGCGTTATCTTGGTCTGCGGAACCATACGGATTTCCGCTTCAAAGAAGTTAAGCCCCTTGCCTTCCAACTCCTTTCTGACAGACGAGAAGTCCGCAACCGAAGTATGGATTTCAAACGCGTCGTCTTCTACGATAAAATCGTCCGCACCCGCATCGAGTGCCATTTCCATAACCGCGTCTTCGGTAAGCTCGGGCGTCCTTTCAACTACGATTATTCCCATCGTCGTGAAAGTGAAAGACACGCAGCCCGCGTTGCCGAGTGAGCCCCCGTGCTTACGCATAGCCGTTCTTATAAAATCGACGGTACGGTTTTTATTGTCGGTAAGCGCTTTGATTATTACCGCGCTGCCCGCAGGTCCGTACCCTTCGTACGTAAGTTCTTCGTAGTTAGCGCCGGAAAGTTCGCCCGCCGCCTTTGCGATACAACGCTTTATATTGTCGTTAGGCATATTGACCGCTTTCGCCTTGGCAATCGCGTCCGCGAGCTTGCTGTTGGTGTTGGGGTCGGGATTGTTCTTCGCGGCGACCGCGATTTCCCTGCCTACTTTTGTGAATATTCTGCCTTTAATGGCGTCCGTTTTCGCCTTTTTAACGGCGATATTCGCCGCATGACTGTGTCCTGACATAAATTTTACTCCTTTATTTATTGAAAGTAAGCGCGTACATTATTATTCCCGCGGAAACGGCGGCGTTTAAACTTTCCATACCGCCACCCATAGGGATTGAAACCTTTTGCGCGGCAAGCGCCTTTAATTTCTCCGAAACGCCGTGCGCTTCGTTGCCTATGCAAAGACAATGTTCTTTCGGTACGGAAACTTTATTAAGCGTATCCCCGCGCATATCCGCGACTATTATCGGCAAACCGTTAAGCGCAAGCATTTCCGCCTGCGAGCCGTAATACACGTTTACGCGGAATATTCCGCCCATACTCGCGCGCACCGCTTTATTAGCGTACGCGTCCGCCCCGTCCGCTATAAGTACGTTTTTATACCCGAAAGCCGCCGCGGAACGGATTATCGCGCCCACGTTGGCGGGGTCAGAAACTCCGTCCAAAAAGACGGTATTACCGCTTATCATCTTAGGCGGAACGGGTTTTTTAACGATAGCCAAAACGCCTTGGGGCGAAACTTCTTCGCTGACCGAAGAAAACACGTCGTCCGATAAAATTTCAATCGGAAAAGCCGTATCTTCTATAAGCGCCGCGCCCTTAACGGTCGCCGCGATTATTGAAATTTCCGCACCGCACTCCAAGGCGTCGCGGACGGACTTTGCGCCTTCTACCACGTATTCGCCGCTTTCGTCCCTGTATTTTTTATCGCGCAGGGCGCGTATTCTCTTTACCAGACCGTTTTGCCTTGACGTTATCATTTTTATTTGAAAGAAAGCCTACGGTGTCGTAGGCTTTAAATTCGTTTACTTTAAGTTTGCCTTAGCCTGTTCGCAAAGCGCGGTAAAGCCCGCAGCGTCAGAAACCGCGATTTCCGCTAAAACTTTACGGTTTAAATTTACGCCCGCGTTTTTAAGCCCGAACATAAATTTGCTGTAAGATAATCCGTTCATCCTGGCCGCCGCGTTGATACGCGCAATCCATAAAGCCCTGAAATCACGCTTTTTAGCCTTTCTGCCGATATAAGCGTAAAGCTGCGCCTTCATTACGGCTTCTCTTGCTACTCTGTACCTTTTGCTTCTTCCGCCGAAATATCCTTTGGCGAGTTTTAATATCTTTCTGCGCTTTTTAACGCCGTTAACTCCTCTTTTAATACGCATATCCGTTCTCCTTTATTTGTTGTATATGAGCGTTTTCATCGTTTTTTCCTGTGTAGCGTCGACGTACGCGCCCTCGCACAAACGGTTCTTTCTCTTTCTGTCTTTCTTGGTTAAAATGTGGTTTTTGCCCGAACAAGCCCTTTTAATCTTGCCGGTCGCGGTGGTTCTGAACCTTTTTTTAGCCGCGCTTTTGGTTTTCATTTTCGGCATAACTTTGCCCTCCGTTAGTTTTTTTAAAAATTACGCTTTATTCGGCGCAAGCATCATCCAGATGTTTCTGCCTTCCGTAAGCGGTTGTTTTTCTATCGTCCCGAAATCCTTTATTAAATCAAAAAAGCGTTTCATAACGTCCACGCCGATTTCCTGATGCGCCATCTGCCTGCCGCGCATACGTATGGAAACCTTGACCTTGTTGCCTGCACTTAAAAATTTCTGCGCCTGCTTGGCTTTTACCTGTAAATCGCCGACGTCTATAGTCATTGAAAGCCATACTTCCTTTATTTCGGTAATTTTCTGGTTCTTTTTGGCTTCTTTGACCTTTTTGGAAAGTTCGAAAAGATATTTGCCGTAATTCATTATCTTGCAAACGGGAGGATTTGCTGTCGGCGAGATTTTAACTAAGTCAAGCCCCGCGTCTTCGGCAATTTTAAGCGCTTCTCTTGACGAAACTATGCCGAGTTGTTCCCCCGTTTCGCCTATAAGGCGAACTTCCCTGTCGCGGATTTCTTCGTTTAACTGATGTTCCTTTTTTATGGGTTTGTACCTCTCTTTTTATTTTCCGTTATTCGGAATAAGGACGTAAAAAATCGGGTCTTCTTAAAGATAAGATGACCCGAATTATAACGCTTTTTATGCGCTAAAAACCTTTTGATATTGAGCCGTACGCAATCTGTTTGGTGCGGCGAGAAGGGTCGTCTTCTTCTTTAAGCCTTTTAATAATACACAATTTTTCGTTGTTTGTCAACGGATTTTAACGTAATTTTAAAAAGTTCTTTCCCCGCGGCGCGCCGCGGGGAAAGAGAAAGTTTAATACTATTCTTTATTCTCCGATTTCTTCCGCTATCTGGGATTTTGCCGCGAGTTTACGGACAGACTCTAAAGCGCTTATGCAACTGTCGGCAGTCTTGTAAGATTCCCCGATACAGATAATCGATTTATGCGCGTTGCGGAGTTTATAGTAGAACTTACCGAATTTGTCCTTATCGATAACGAAGTTCCCTGCAAGCGCGTTCTTCTTGACGTTTTCTATACCCGAAACCGCCGCCATTTTGCTTGATACCGCTTCGGTAGAAAGCATTACCTGACCGTTGGACGCGTAAAGCGTTGCGAAGAACTTATCGTCTTCGGTCGTTTCTATTCTCCACTTGCCAGAAGTCGCGCGTGCGATATCTTTATCGGTAAGTTTTACGGGTTTGTATTCGAGATACTTTTCGCCCTCGGACACTCCTTCCGCTACGGGGGAATCCGCCGCTATACGCTTAACAGATTCCACGGCGTTTTCGCAACTCGTTCTTTCCTTATAAATTTCGCCCGCGCAAAGCAAACGGTTGCCCGAACTTTTAAGTTTGAAATAAAACGTACCGCTCTTATTTTTGTGGATTACGAATTCGCCGCTTTCAACCGCTTTGATTATGGTTTCTATACCCTTTCTCGCCCCGTCTTCTGATACGTACGTTTCACTAGTCAGCATTACTTCGCCGTTAGACGCCGAAAGCGTGGCGATAAATTCGTCGTCGCTCTTTTGTTCCACTACCCATTTGCCGAGTGCTTTGGGCTTTTCAATTTTTGCCGCAGGCGCGGGTTTTTTAGCCGCTTTCGCCGCAGGTTTAGTCGCGGAGTTAGCGGGCGCGGAAACTTTTTTCGCCGTCGGTTTTTTAACCGTAGTTTTCGGCTTTTGCTCTTCTTTTACGGGTTCTATATCCCCGATTTCGAGAACGGGCGCTTCTTCTTTCGGTTCTTCCGCTACGGGCTGTGCCTTAACGCTTTCGGTTTTCTCGTTTTCCACGGGTTTTTCCGCAGGAACGGTGATTTTTTGAGCAGCCGATTTCTTCGCCTTATGACGGGCGATTTTCACTATCACGAAAATAATTAACGCCAACACAAGAACGATTAGCGCAAGCCCTACAGCCATCACAACCCAACCGTCAACACCGACGGAATTTGCGATATCGCTTATCAAGTCTTTTAACCACTGCATAAAATTTTATCTCCTAATAAATTTTTCGAAACGTTATTGAATTTTCTCACCGTCGTTATAATACAGTATACCGATAGTGTGCGCGCCGCAATGGCTGGCAATCGTGCCGCCCGCGTGCGTTTCCAAAATCTCGCGAAAGCCCACGCTTTCGCACTTTGCTTTTGCCGCCGCCACCATTTCGGGCGTAGCGGTAGTGTAGGTTATAAACACGCGGGAAAGGTCGGGAGTATCGAAATCGTTAAACAGTTCTTCCGCGTATTTCGCAACTACCGACTGCATATTGCCGCGATATTTTTTGTCGGAAAGCATTTTGCCGTTTTTAAGCACGATACGGGGGCGGATTTTCAAAATATTAGCGCCGAGCAGCGCGATACTGCTGCATCTGCCGCCCTTATGCATATAGTCAAGCCGTTCTAAAATGAAACTCGTTTGCACCTTATCGCGCCGCGCGTTAAGTTTTTCGACGATTTCCGCCGCGGAAACGCCCTTGTCCGCAAGTTCGCGCGCGTAGATTGCCTGCAATCCTATGCCCGTAGAAAGCGCTAAACTATCCACCGCGTACACGTCTTTAAGGTTTTCCGCCGCGCGGAACGCGTTGCCGCAGGAAGAAGTTATCCCGCTCGACAAGCAGATGTGTATTACCGCGTCGTAATCCTTTTTAAGGCTTTCAAAAAACTCCGTATATTCGAACTCGTTTAAAGCCGTGGTTTTCGGCAACTGTTTGTACTTGTCGACAAGTTCGAACATTTCTTCGGTGGAATACTTGCCGTCTTTAAAAGACAAGTCGCCAAGGTTTATCTGATAAGGAATAACTTTTATGTCGTACTTTTCTAATAATTCTTTGGTTAAATCGTGGGTGGATTCAACGGATATGGCAATTTTCATTTTACTGCTCCGAAATATTATTATTTTGCTATATAGAACACCCCGAGAGTGTTTGCCCCGCAATGGCTGGAAATAGTTGCGCCCGCGCGCGATATAATAACGTTTTTAAAACCCGCCGCCTTGCATTTTTCGGTTGCCGCCGCAAGCATTTCGGGCGTTGCCGTGGTGTACGCTATGCACGCCGTGTCGTCCGACGGCGGAAATTCCGTAATCAAATCGCCGACAAAGTCCGAAACCACCTTCGGCATAGCGCCGCGGTATTTTTTATCCGAAACCATTTTGCCGTCTTTCATAATAATACGCGGGCGAATTTTCAAAATATTAGCGCCGAGTAGCGCTATACTGCTGCATCTGCCGCCTTTATGGAGATAGTCGAGCCGCTCCACGACGAAAGACGTAATGGTTTTTTGGGTTGTTTCGTTTAATTTTGCAACGATTTCTTTGGGAGACGCGCCGCCGTCCGCAAGTTTGCGCGCGAATATCGCAAGATAGCCCGTTCCCATAGAAAGGGAGCGGCTGTCCACGACGAACACGTTTTTAAATTCTTTAGCGGCGCGGAAAGCGTTATCGCAAGAAGAAGTTATGCCGCCGGATAGGCATATGTGTACTACTGCGTCGTAATCTTTTTTAAGTTTTTTAAAAAACTCGCCGTATTCGAATTCGTTAAGCGCGGTGGTCTTTGGCAAGGTTTTATATTTATCCACAAACGCGAACATTTCTTCGGGCGACTTTTCGCCGTCGCGGAAAACCTGTTCGCCAAGCGTTATCTGATAAGGTATTACTTTTATGTCGTGCTTTAATGCGAGTTCCGCGGGTACGTCTGCGGACGATTCTACGGAAATTGCCGTTTTTATCATCTATGTGCTCCTTTATAAAACATTAAGACAAAAAAGCGGGATGCGACTTTTCGAGAATTAGTCTTTTCCGTATTATTCTAACATACCTCAAACGGCTTTGACAATCATTTTAAACAAAAACTTAACTTTAAACGTCTTTAAATACTTGTTTTACCCCTTTGATAAGTGCTATAATTATTAAGCCGTTATCATGCGGTATATTTAAAACGAAATTTCGGAGTGCGTTTTATGAAAACTATAACAGGCGAACTTTTTAACACGGACACGGCTTATGCGGACTTTGGCAAAAAAGCAGACGAAATCGTTTCCGTTTCGGGCTACGTACATAGGATAAGAGAGATGACGGGCTTTGCCTTTATTATTCTCCGCACGGCACGGGAACTGATACAATGCGTTTACGCGCCGGAGTTTTCCGAGTACCGCTTGGACGAAAAACTGTGCGAAGAAGCGTGCGTTAAAATCACGGGCAAAGTCGTGGGAAGTAAAGACAGGGACGGCAATGACCGCTACGAACTGCAGATACACGATATAAAAATTCTTTCCCTGCCCGCCGAAACGTTGCCTATCGTAATCAATAAAAAGCAACTCGACGGTATACAGTTAAACACCGTTTTAGACTTGCGCCCCATATCTATGCGCAACCCCAAAGAACGCGCCATTTTCAAATTGCAGGAAGGGATTGCCCGCGGTTTCCGCGAATTTTTAATGAAGAACGGGTTTACCGAAATCCGTTCGCCCAAAATCAACTTCGCGGGTGCGGAAGGCGGTACTAACGTATTTAAACTCGACTATTTCGGAAAGACGGTGTTTTTAGCGCAAAGCCCGCAGTTGTATAAACAGGCGCTCGTCGGGGTGTTTAACAGGGTGTTCGAGATTGCACCCGTATTCCGTGCGGAACATCACGATACCAGCAGGCATTTAAACGAATATATTTCGATGGACTTTGAAATGGGCTTTATAAACGGGTTCGAAGACATAATGAATATGGAAACGGGCGCGCTGAAATATATTATGAATTTATTAAAGACCGAGTATGCGGAAGAAGTGGCGATATTACATGCCGATATCCCCGAAATAACGGAAATTCCGTGTATGAAATTTATGGACGCGAAAGAACTTATTATGAATAAGTTTAAGTACACCCCGTCGGATATGAAAGACTTTGACCCCGCGGAAGAAGAAATGCTGGGAAAATACGCTAAAAAAGAACTCAATTCCGATTTCATTTTTATAACCCACTACCCGTCCAAAAAGCGCCCGTTCTATACGATGGACGACCCCGAAAATCCCGAATTTACACTTTCTTTCGATTTGCTTTTCAGGGGGCTTGAGATAACTTCGGGCGGGCAGCGCATACACGACTATAACGAACAGATAGAAAAGATGAAAAAGTGCGGTATGAATCCCGACGCGTTTGAAACCTACCTTATGTTCCATAAGTACGGCGCACCGCCGCACGGCGGTTTAGGGCTGGGCTTAGAACGGCTTACGATGCACCTTTTGGGCTTTAAGAACGTAAGAGAAGCGACTATGTTCCCCCGCGACATAAATAGGGTTGCACCGTAAATAAATATAATCTGTTTTACTTGCGTTCCCTTTCGGGGGCGCAAGTGGTTTTTAAAAATAAAAGAGCGGTGCTTAAAGCACCGCTTTTTTATTTATGTGTGTCGTTTAAGTGTAATCTTTAATTATTTCGCCGCACGGAAACTTAAGAAACCGCTTACGCATGCACCGATAAACGCAACGTACCAGCCCCAAGCACCCGAGAAAAACATCTTACTGCCACTTTCAGAATTCGTAGAAGCGATGAAGAATATTATCATAGCAACTAACATTATAGCCGCAGCCGCCATAGCAACGATAGCAACGATTTTTTCAATCTTCGCTAAATCCGCTTTAACGCCCGCAAGTTTAAGCGCAGCAAATACCGCGATAGCGATAGCCGCGATTATACCGACAACGGTAGCGATTTTTGCTATAACGTAGAAAATATAGCCGCCTTTGTCTAATTCGGATAATATATCTTTTACAGAATAATCTACCGGTCCGGAGACGTTAAATTTACCGAATAAAGAAGCGGTATAAGTCTGCGATTCCCCGCCATATTGCATAACAAAGTTAAGAAAACCAACGAAGAGCGGGAGAATCATAAGCGCGCCGATTACGATAAGCACAATGTTTAAAACCTTCTTGTTTGACATTTTAAAATGTCCTCCTTAAAAAATATTTCTGCTAAAAGGATACACCCCTCCCCCAGACTTGTCAACCGTTTTTTAAAAAAAGTCCGTTTTTTGTAAAAATTTACAACATTTTAACAAAATTTATCGTCTCTCACGCCTGTTTTTCGGCATTTACTGCATAACGAAACGTTCTCGTTGCAAAATTTCTTTTTTTATCATCCTGTCAATAAAAACGCAAAAAAGGCTATCTCAACGGATAGCCTTTTTGATTTTAGTTTTGTTTAGCGTATTGCTTAATTATTTAATAATTTTCGCAACAACGCCCGAACCTACCGTTCTGCCGCCTTCACGGATAGCGAAACGTAAACCTTCTTCCATAGCGATAGGAGTGATGAGTTTAACGCTTATCGTTACATGGTCGCCTGGCATAACCATTTCTACGCCCGCGGGGAGTTCGATAGAACCGGTAACGTCGGTCGTTCTGAAATAGAACTGCGGACGATAGTTGTTGAAGAACGGAGTATGACGGCCG
>CAMOVY010000013.1 GCA_946627905.1 uncultured Clostridia bacterium | reverse complement strand
ACAATAAACGGCGTTTTGCCTTTTCGCACGACGGTAATTATAAATGCGCCGTCCTTTAATTGTCTGGAAAAATAACTTTCACCAGCATATTCCTTTTCCCCGTCAAAGGGAAACGCAGGTATCTTTTTAATATCTTTTTTCAAGCCTTCCCCTTGCGCCTTTGCAAGGCTTTCCTTTGCCGTCCAAAGACGGAAAAAATCCTCGTCCGAATTTACGAAAGGCAGTTCCTTTTCGTCGGAAACGTATTCAACGAGAGAACGCTCCACGGAACGCACGTTTTCCGCATCGACGCCCACTTCCTCATCCGAAAGTGCTATGACTACAGCGCCGCTACAGTGCGAAACGTTAAAAAACGCCCGTAAACCTTGCGGCTTACCTAAAGCGTTTACCGCCCACTCCCCAACGTATTTACGCTTAAAATATGCGGATATAAGGTGTGAAACCTTGTCCTTTTCATCAGCAAAGCGAGAAGCCGTTTTTACGTCGTCATCACCGACGGGCAAACGCGTTTTTAACTCGTCAAAATTCAGCCCGTCGGTAAAACAAATTATAACCTTAACGCTTGCATCGGTTTGTGCAACTTTATCGCATTTTTTTAACATAAGATACAAATGATTATATCATATATTATTTTTGTTTTCAATAACAATTATATAAAAATATCGGCACTTGTGATGGCGTTTACAATACGGAACGCCACTAAAAAAACACCCTATCGGGTGTTCTTTCGGTGGCGGAGAAAGAGGGATTCGTAAGGAGCAAACAAAGTTTGCGACGGAATAGCGATTGCTACGGCTTTACGCCGTCAATCGCGTCCCCGAGCCATTGCCAAAGGCAATGAGCGAGCGTGGAAAACAGGGTTTTCCACGCAAATAAAAAATCACCCTTACGGGTGAGTTTTTTATTTGGCGGAGAAAGAGGGATTCGAACCCTCGCTACGTTATTCACATACTACTCCCTTAGCAGGGGAGCCCCTTGAGCCACTTGGGTATTTCTCCGTTTTTCGGCTCAATATAACTTATTTATGCAAGTATCTATTATCCTACCATAAAAAACGCTTCTTGTCAAAGCGTTTTTTATGGTTTTGTAAATTTTAATTTTTTATTTTTTCAAATACAGCAGTCTGCCGCAGTTGTCGCACTCTATCACTTCGCCGTTTTTAAGTCTTGACAGCGTGGACTTTGGCAATTCCATATTGCACGCGCCGCAAAAATCTCCGTTCGCTTCGTATATTATCGGGAATATCTTGTTTGCGCGCTTTGCTTTATAGCGCTCCATTAAACTCGGCTCTACCGCCTTTTCAAGTTCTTTGAGTTCGCCTTCTATTTTATTGCGGTCATCTTGTTTAGACGCTTTTAAATCGTTATAAATCTTGCCGTTTTCGGTATACTGCGTCTGCGCCGTTTTGATGTTAGCGCGTACGGAAGCATATTCTTTATATACCGCCTGCATGGTTTCGGCAACTTTCGCCGCTTCCTGCGAAAGATTTTTAACCTTTACGTAAAGTTCGTCGGCCTTTTTGGCTAAATAATTAAGCGCGTTTTCATCTTCGGCGTGTTCCAAAGCGCCCGTAAACTCTTCTCTCTGACCTAAAAGCACTTTGCTTTCGTTCTGCAAATTTTCGTAAATGTGCGCAAGTTCCGCCGCCTTTACGTCCAACTTGTTAACCGTTTCATCCACGCTTTCCAAGAATTTCTTTGCGGAAACCGCTTTTTTACGCGCTTCGCTGCCCGCAAGTTCCACTTCTATTTTGCGAAGCCCCGCGTCCACTTCCTGATATTTCAACAACTGTTCAATCATAACAATTCTCCTTGCCGTTTATAAAAATCTTTTATCTTCGAAATAAAACGCTTCCGCCTTTCCCGAAACCTTTTCTTTAACCCGTTCGTAAAACCTTTTGAACCCGTAATTTTCCGAAGCGTAATGAGTTAAAATTATAACCTTTTTACCCTTTTCTGTCAACTCTTTTAAAACGTGGTGCGGAATATCCGAAGTTATCACGGTATCAGCCGAACCGCCGTTTCGCACGTAAGATAACGCGTATTCCGCCCCGCCGCCGCAAAACGATGCCGCTATACCCACCGTACTTTTAGGGCTGCCGTAAAACAGCGTTCTTTTCGTGCCGAAATTGTTTTTTATATCTTTTAAAAACTCCGAAACAGGTTTTTCCACCTTAAACTCTCTGCCATAGTGCGCGTTGTCGTCAAGACTGTCTAAAAACCTGTACTTTTTGCCGCCTAAACCTATGCACAGACTTTCGTCAATGCCGCCCGCCGCAACGTCCAGATTTAAATGCATAGAAATTACGTTAAGCCCCGCCTTTGCGGCAAGCGCTACCGCCGCAGTTTCGCCGAACGCGTCAATCGATTTTACGGGGTGATAAATGGCGGGGTGGTGCGTAATTACCGTGTCGCACTTAAGCCGCCTTGCCCGCTCAACCGCTTTAACCGACAAGTCGAGCGAGAACAACACCCTTTCGACCTTATCGTTAAACTTAAGCAAAATTCCGCTGTTGTCGTAGTCGCCCTTTTCAATCATCATACGGCTGTATTTTATGGGCGCGATGCCGTCGAGAAGGGAAAAAAACTCGTCTAAACTATACATATCTTTCCAAATCCTTTGCCTTTTCAAGCATCTCTTTTCGGGTACGTTCCGAAATATTTTCCCGCGCGGCGTAAGACATAAGTTTACCTATCTGCACGCGGATTTTCTCCTTAAACTCCGAAGGTCTTTCGCGCAAATTCGTTCTGCCGAACTCCGCTTCTTCGGGCGTAATTTCGTCCTTACCCTTTGTAAGAACAATAATATCGTAAAACTGCCCGTCCGCTTTAACCGTAAAATCTTTTAATATCTTGTAGCCGAGTTTTACCGCCGCGTACCGTACCCTGTCGCAATGTTTCATAGGTTGCAGAACAAGGTTTTCAGGCAGTTTGCCAACCTTTTCGGCTCTCTCTAAAATATCGATAATAAGCGCGCCGCCTATTCCTGCGATGAGCGCGGTATCGGCTTTCGGCACGTTGTCGAACCCGTCGGACACAAAACTTTGCGCTCTACTTGCCGCTATGTACTCGGACAGCAGTTTTTCCGCCTTAAAAAGGCTTTTTGCGCTCACGTCCGAAACGTACGCCTTTTCGCACTTGCCGCTTTTTAGCATAGCGTACGCTATATAGCCGTGGTCGCAGGCGATATCGGAAAAAGTCCCGCAACGCGGTATCTCGTTAAATATACGCGAAAGACGTTCTGTCATCAATCGAGAAAATCGCGTAATCTCTTCGACCTGCTGGGGTGGCGGAGTTTACGGAGCGCCTTTGCTTCTATCTGTCTTATTCTTTCACGGGTTACGTTGAATTCTTTACCGACTTCTTCCAAAGTTCTCGGTCTGCCGTCGTCTAAACCGTATCTTAAACGCAAAACCTTTTCTTCACGCGGGGTGAGAGTGTCTAAAACGCCCAAAAGTTGTTCTTTAAGCATAGTGAACGACACGGCGTCGGTCGGCGCGGCGCTGCCTTCGTCTTCGATAAAGTCGGAAAGGTGGCTGTCGTCTTCTTCGCCGATAGGCGTTTCCAAGGATACGGGGTCTTGGGCTATTTTCTGAATTTCACGCACGCGGTCTTCGCTTACACCCATTTCCAGCGCGATTTCTTCGGGGGTGGGCTCTCTGCCTAATTCCTGCAAAAGTTTTCTCGAAACGCGGACGAGTTTGTTTATAGTTTCCACCATATGCACGGGGATACGGATAGTACGCGCCTGGTCTGCGATTGCGCGGGTTATCGCTTGTCTAATCCACCACGTCGCGTAGGTCGAAAACTTAAAGCCTTTTTGGTAATCGAATTTTTCAACCGCTTTCATAAGCCCCAAGTTGCCTTCCTGAATTAAATCCAAAAACTGCATACCCCTGCCCATATAACGTTTTGCGATGGATACGACGAGCCTTAAATTCGCTTCGGATAAAAGGCGCTTTGCGTCTTCGTCGCCGTCCATCATACGTTTTGCGAGTTCGGTTTCTTCTTCGGGCTGTAAAAGCGGAACTTTGCCGATGTCTTTTAGGTACATTTTGACAGGGTCGTCCATACTTACTTCCTGAATAAGTTGGTTGTAAATATCCTTGTCCTTTTCGTACTCGTCGACGATTTTAATGCCTTCTTTTTCTATCATCTCGTAAATCTGTTCGAGTTGATAGGGCGAAGCCTGCTGCCTGTCCAGCTTATCGAACAGTTGCGAAGTGGTTATCGTGCCGCCCCCCTTGTATTCCAGAATAATATCCGAAACGAGCGAGATAAGCGCGTCGGTAAGCGGCGCTTTTTCTTCTTCTAAAATAGTCTTTTCAAGTTTTTCAAGTTCCGTTCTGCTGAACTCAATATCTTCCATTAAAGTTCCTCCCGCGGCTATCACCGCATTGCTACTTCTTTAGTTTTAGTTAAATTTTTAATTCAATTCTTTGCGTTTTATGATTACCCTGTTTATCTCCGCAAGAAGTTCGCGGCGAATATCAGTATCCGTTTCCGCTTTAAACCGCGAATTAAGTATTTCGAGTTTTTTATCGAGCGAATAAACCTTAAGCGTTTTAAGACAGTCGAAAAAGTATGTTTCCCTGTCGAACTTAACGTCTTCTTCTGCGTTTAAGCCCGCGATAGCGTCCAATTCTTTATAAGAGTCTTCGTCAAAAATGCTGTATAAATCGTTAAACCTTACCGTAGCGTTCTCCTGCCGACAATCCATAATATATTCGGCAATGCGCTTGTGTTCGGGCAAAATAAACTCTATTTGCGACAAGTCTTCGTCTTCCGCGTACGGCTTATTGAACAGCGCCGAGTAAAGAACGTACCGCGCGGCGACTTCCGTTTTATCGCCCGAACTTTCGCCGTCGGTCGCTACGGAAATTCGCACTTCCGGCGCTTTTATCTCGGTACTGTCAAGGTCGCGCTTTAACGCTTCCAAAGTTATGCCCGTGTAGTCGCGCACGGCTTTAAGTAAATCTTCCTGTTCGGCGGCGGAATCGCTTTCCTTTATCACCTTGACAGCGCCCGCGATAAACTTGCGCTTGCCGTCCGCCGTCTTTATATCGAACGCGTTTTTAAGCACGTTCAGTTTGAAATCGATTAGCGGCATAGCGTCTTTAAGCAGTTTTTCGTACGCATCTTTGCCTTGCTTTTTAACCATGTCGTCGGGGTCTAACCCGTCGGGCAGGGCTACCACTTTTACGTCAAGCCCTTCATCCCGCAGAATTTCCAAACCGCGGATAGCAGCTTTCTGCCCCGCAAAGTCCCCGTCATAACTGATTAACACCTTGTCCGAATACCGCTTCAATATGCGCGCCTGGTCTTTGGTAAGCGCCGTACCCATACTCGCCACTACGTTATTAAACCCCGCCTGAACGAGCGATACGACGTCCATATGCCCTTCGACCATAATGATTTCCGAAAGTCCGTGTTCGTTTTTGTACTTTTTAAGGTTATTGAGATTGAACAGCGTTTTGCCCTTGGCAAAGACGGGCGTCTCTTTGGTGTTGACGTACTTGCCCACGTCCTTTCTGTTATCTATTATCCGCCCGCAGAACGCCACTACGTTGTTAAACCCGTCGATAACGGGTATAATCAGTCTGCCCGCTAAAGCGTCGTAATACCTTGTATGTCCGCCGCGCTCTGTTCTGCCGACCGCGCCGCTTAAAAACATATTCTCGTAAGAATAGCCTTTTTCAAAAAGATATTTAACAAGTCCGTCGTAGTCTTTAGAAGCGCCTATGCCGAACTTGTTTACCGTCTCCGCGGAAAGTCCGCGCTTAACTATGTATTCTTCGTGCGCGGGGCACTCCCCCGAACGCAGGTTTTTGGCGTAAAACCGCGCCGCGTCTTTTAAAAGGGCGTAAAGCGTTTCCCGCTTTTGTTTTTGTTCTTTTATCGCCGCGTCGTCCACGGAAAATTCGGGCAGCGGTATTTTGGCGCGCTCGGCTAAAAACCTTACCGCGTCCGCAAAGTCCAGACTTTCCATTTCTTTAACGAAACTTATAACGTCGCCCGACTTGTGGCAACCGAAACAGTAATAAAACTGGTCCGTGCCGTTTACGCAGAAAGAGGGCGTTTTTTCGTGATGAAAGGGGCATCTCCCCCAGAAACTGTTGCCTCTGCGGGTAAGCGGCACGTACGCGCCTATCACTTCCACTATATCGTTTTTGGATTTCAATTCTTCAAGGAATTTTAAATCAAATCCTTTCATCTTCTTAAGTAATTTCCCATTTATCGGGAATAAACAAATCGGTAAACGTCTTTACCGCGTACCCGTCCGACATACCTGAAAGGTAGTCGCAAATCACCGTGTCCTTATCCGTGTTTATAAGTTCTTTAACGTAGAACTCGGGCAGTTTGTCGGTATTTTCGTAAAAATATTTGTAAATCGCCGTAAGCATACGCTCCGCTTTACTTTCCTGCATTTTGAAAGTTATATCGTTATACACTCTGTCGAACAGAAAATTTCTGAGTTCGTCGGTAGCAATCTCTTCTTCTTCCGCCATTTTAACGAAGTCTTTACCGTCGCTCTCGCGGTAGATTGCAAGTATCATCAAGTTTATGCGCTGGCTTGACGTTTTGCCTAAAATATCGGTTGCGGACTTTGGCAAATCGTCGGGCTTTATAAACCCGCCGTTTATTGCGTCGTCGATATCGTGATTTATGTACGCAATTCTGTCGGCGTAGTTTACCGCCATACCTTCAAGCGTTTTGGGCTGCCAGCCCTTTTTATGGTTTAATATCCCGTCAACCACTTCGCGGGTTAAATTTAAGCCCTTGCCGTCTTCTTCCAAATAGTCGACTACGCGTACCGACTGCCTGTTATGTAAAAACCCGTTGGGATTAAGTTTATTAAGTATTCGTTCACCGGAGTGCCCGAACGGCGTATGCCCCAAGTCGTGCCCCAAGGCTATCGCTTCGGTTAAGTCTTCGTTTAACGAAAGTGCGCGGGAGATAGAACGCGCTATCTGCACCACCGCAAGCGTGTGAGTAAGCCGCGTGCGGTAATGGTCGCCTTCGGGTGAGAAAAAGACCTGCGTTTTATTTTTAAGGCGGCGGAAGGCTTTACAGTGTATTATCCTATCCCTGTCCCGCTGAAAAGGCGTGCGCATAGGGCAAGGCGGCTCTTCTTTAAGTCTGCCGACGGTGTCTTTCGACTTTAATGCATACGGCGATAAAAACATTTCTTCGATTTTTAAAGTTTTATCTTTCATTTGTCTGCCCCCCCTTATTTTTATTTTGTCATTGCGAGATTGCCTTGTAATCGTGGCAATCCCTGAGATTGCTTCACATGCCTGTCAGGATTGTCGGTTCGCAATGACACGTAATAACTGCTATTCATATAATAATACGAAAAAAAATTCCGAAACCCTTTTTTATTTTTAAAATTTTTTTAATTTTTCTATAATTTTTGCCCTATACAGTCAAAACCATCGGTAAACCGATGGTTTTGACTTATTTTTTCAATATTCTTTTTAAGAATTGCCCCGTATAACTTATCTGTGCGTTCGCTACCTCTTCCGGCGTGCCGGTGGCAATAACCGTGCCGCCGCCGCTGCCCCCTTCAGGTCCTAAATCTACGATATAGTCCGCAAGTTTTATTACGTCGAGATTGTGTTCTATAACGAGAACGGTATTTCCCGCAGACTGTAATCTTTTTAAAATTCTACACAGTTTATCTACGTCGTAAGAGTGTAAGCCCGTCGTCGGCTCGTCTAAAATATACAGCGTTTTGCCCGTGCTGCGCTTTGACAGTTCGGTGGCAAGTTTAACGCGCTGCGCTTCCCCGCCGGAAAGGGTTGTAGACGCCTGACCGAGTTTTATATATCCAAGCCCCACTTCCTGCAAGGTCTTTATCTTATTATATATCCCGCCGAGATTTTGGAAAAAATCGCACGCTTCGTCTACCGTCATCTCTAAAACGTCGCTTATGTTTTTACCCTTGTATTTTACCTGCAACGTTTCTCTGTTATAACGCTTGCCGCCGCACACTTCGCACGGAACAAACATATCGGGCAAAAACTGCATTTCTATTTTTATAATGCCGTCGCCTTCACAATGTTCGCACCTGCCGCCCGACACGTTGAAAGAAAACCTGCCCGACTTATACCCGCGCTCTTTTGCGTCGGGCGTTGCGGCAAACAAATCGCGGATTGCCGAAAACACGCCCGTATAGGTTGCGGGATTACTCCGCGGCGTTTTGCCTATGGGCGACTGGTCGATAGCGATAACCTTATCGAAATATTCCGCGCCTAAAATTTCGTCCGCTTTGCCAAGCCGCATTTTTGCGCCGTTTAACTTCGTTGCAAGCGCGGGATACAATATTTCGTTGATTAAAGAACTTTTGCCCGAACCCGAAACGCCCGTTATCGCGGTCAAAAGCCCCACGGGGAATTTTACCGTTATATCTTTAAGGTTATTCTGTTTAGCGCCCACTACCGTAAGCCATCTGCCGTCGGGTACATTTCTCACTTCGGGCACTTCTATTTTACGTCTGCCCGCGAGATAATCGCCCGTAATGGAACGCGGCTCTCTCATAATATCTTCTATGCTGCCCGCGGCAACTACTTCCCCGCCGTGAACGCCCGCTTTAGGACCTATATCCACTATAAAGTCCGCGGCGCGCATAGTGTCTTCGTCGTGTTCGACAACTATAAGCGTGTTGCCCAAATCGCGCAGTTTTTTAAGCGTGCCGATAAGTTTTTCGTTATCCCTTTGGTGAAGCCCTATGCTCGGCTCGTCGAGTATATATAAAACGCCAGTAAGCCCGCTGCCTATCTGGGTTGCAAGTCTTATTCTCTGCGCCTCGCCGCCCGATAAACTTACCGCGCTGCGCGAAAGGGTAAGATAGGAAAGCCCTACGTCTTTAAGAAAGGTAAGCCGCGCTTTTATTTCTTTTAAGATAGGTGCGGCGATAAGGCTTTCGGTCGTGCCGAAAGTTATGCCGTTTATAAATTCGAGTAAATCGGATACCGACATATCGGTAAGCTCGGAAATGTTTTTGCCGCCGATAAGTACCGCCAGCGCTTCTTTTTTAAGCCTTTTGCCGTGGCAGGTAGCGCACTCCGACACCGACATATACTTTTCTATTTCCGCCTTGGTATAATCGGAAGTCGTTTCGCGGTATCTGCGTTCCAAATTCGGGATTATACCTTCCCAACGGGAATCATAACTCGTCGTAAAGGTCTTTGTCTTATAATCCATACGGATTTTTTCGTCGCCGCTGCCGTATAAAAGAACGTTATACACGTCTTTCGGCAAATCTTTTACGGGCACGTCCAGACTGAACCCGTAATGGCGCGCAAGCGAAGAAAAACTCATTTCCGCCATCTTCCCTTCGCCTATATTCCAACCGCTAACCGTCATAGCGCCCTGCCGCAAAGTCAAATTCGGGTCTTTTACTATAAGATTTTCGTCCACCGCTTGGCGAAAGCCTAAACCGTGGCACTCGGGGCACGCACCGAACGGGTTATTAAAGGAAAAAAGCCGCGGCTCGATTTCTTCAATATTCGTGCCGCAATCGGGGCAGGCGTACTTGGTGGAATACAGTTTGCTTTCGCCGCTTGCTGTCTCTATACTGACCGTGCCGCCCGTAAGTTTCACCGCCGTTTCGATACTGTCGGCAAGGCGCTTTTCCATACCATCTTTAACTACAAGTCTGTCGATAACTACGGAAATATTGTGCTTTATATTCTTTTCAAGGGTAATTTCTTCGTCAAGTGAATACACCGTGCCGTCTATCTCTACGCGCGCATAGCCGCTTTTTTTAAAGCCTTCGAGTTCTTTTCTGTATTCGCCTTTTTTGCCGCGTACGACGGGCGCGTTTACCAAAATTTTAGTGCCCGCAGGGTATTTTACCACTTTATCGACTATATCGTCTACCGTCTGTTTTTCTATCTTTACTCCGCAGTTAGGACAATGCGGAGTGCCGACGCGCGCGAACAGCAAGCGGAAATAATCGTAAATCTCGGTAACCGTTCCCACCGTCGAACGCGGGTTGTGCGAAGTGGTCTTTTGGTCTATGGATATTGCGGGCGACAAGCCGTCTATCATATCCACGTCCGGCTTTTCCATCTGCCCCAAAAACATACGCGCATAACTCGATAAACTTTCCACGTAGCGGCGTTGCCCTTCGGCGTAAATGGTCTCAAAGGCAAGCGTCGATTTGCCGCTGCCCGAAAGCCCCGTAAACACGACGAGTTTGTCGCGCGGGATTTGAACGGATATATTTTTAAGGTTGTTCTCTCTCGCCCCTTTTATTGTCAAAAATTCTTTCATATCGTTCTGCTATTTTCTCATTTTAAGTTTAAGTTTGGCGATTGTGTCGCGTATTTCTATGCACTTTTCAAAGTCCAAGTTGCTTGCCGCGATTTTCATAAGCGCCTTTAGTTTTTCTATCTCGGCGGGAATATCGCCTTTTTTGATTTCTTTGGTTCTGTCCGCTTTCTTGGTTATTTCAAGCGTGTTGACAACGTCTTTTATTATGGTCTTGGGGATAATCCCGTGCGCCTTATTGTAATCGTCCTGAATTTTGCGGCGGCGCTCTGTTTCGTCGATTGCGCGGCGCATACTGCCCGTTATTACGTCCGCATACATAATAACCCTGCCTTCCGCGTTTCTCGCCGCCCTTCCTATCGTCTGAATAAGCGCCGTGTCGCTGCGTAAAAACCCTTCTTTATCGGCGTCTAAAATGGCGACGAGTTTCACTTCGGGAAGGTCCAGCCCCTCGCGCAACAGGTTTATGCCGCATAAAACGTCAAACTCGCCCGCACGCAAACCGTCCACTATCTCTATACGCTCCATAGTGTCTATATCGCTGTGCATATAGCGCACTTTTACACCGTGCTCATTAAGGTATTCCGATAGACTTTCCGCCATCTTTTTGGTTAAAGCGGTTATAAGCACCCTGCCGCCGCTTTCAACGGTCTTATGAATTTCGGTAAGTAAGTCGTCTATCTGGTTTTTAGTAGGGCGAACGGAAATTTCGGGGTCTATTAGCCCCGTCGGGCGGATAAGTTGCTCTACTATTTGCCCCGCCTGCCCCTTTTCATACTCCGCGGGGGTAGCGGAAACGCATATCATCTGCCCCACGCGTTCGTCAAATTCGTTAAAGGTTAAGGGGCGGTTATCGAACGCCGATTTCAGGCGGAAACCGTATTCCACAAGACTTGTCTTTCTCGATTTGTCGCCGTTATACATAGCCCCTATCTGCGGAATAGTCATATGCGATTCGTCGATAAACACTATAAAGTCTTTGGGAAAATAATCGAGAAGAGTAAAGGGCGGCTCGCCCACGCTTCTTCCGTCGAAATATCGGCTGTAATTTTCTATGCCCTTGCAAAAGCCGATTTCCTTTATCATTTCGATATCGTAATTCGTGCGCTGCTCTAATCTCTGCGCTTCTATAAGTTTACCGCTCTCTTTGAAAAAACGGACTTCGTCTTCTTTGTCGCGCTCTATCGCAAACAGCGCGCCTGCAAGTTTATCCGTACCTACCGCGTAGTGGCTTGCGGGAAAAATAACCGCGTGTTTCAGTTCCGAAACCGCCCTTCCCGACACGTACTCCACTTCGGAGATTTTTTCCACCGTATCGCCGAAAAATTCCACGCGTATAAATATTTCGGTATTTGCGGAAGGAAATATATCTACTATATCGCCGCGGGCGCGGAAAGTAGAACGGGAAAAGTCCACGTCGTTTCTCGTATACTGAATACCCACGAGTTTACGCATAAGTTCGTCGCGGCCTAAATTATCGTCGGGGCGGATAGATACCGCCAAACGGTAATACTCTTCGGGCGCACCGAGACCGTAAATACAGGATACGGAAGCAACGACTATGGTATCCGAACGTTCTGCAAGCGAACAGGTCGCAGAATGCCGCAATTTATCTATTTCGTCGTTTATAGCAAGGTCTTTTTCTATATAGGTGTCGGTGCTCGGAATATACGCTTCGGGCTGATAGTAGTCGTAATAGGACACGAAAAATTCCACGCGGTTATTCGGGAAAAAAGCGCGGAATTCGTTGCAAAGTTGCGCCGCAAGCGTTTTGTTATGCGCAATAACCAGCGCGGGGCGGTTAACGCTTGCTATAACGTTCGCCATAGTAAACGTCTTGCCCGAACCGGTCGCGCCCAAAAGCACCTGCGTGCGAAGCCCGTCGTTTATGCCTTCGGTCAAAAGCCGTATGGCTTGCGGCTGGGCGCCCGTCGGCTTAAATTTCGATTTTAATTCGAATTTTCTTTTTTCCATAATATCCGTTTATTTTAAGCCGCATCTAATGCGGTATGTACCGTCGCTTTCCCGCTCCCGTCCACGAATACGGACACCGTGCCGCACACGCTTGTAAGGTATATATTACAGTTTTCGTTCGCGGCGCGTATGCGCGCAAACGTTGCATCCGCAGGGTGCGAATAATTATTATCCCCGCCGACGGAGATAACCGCGTTTTTCGGCGTTAACGCCTGTAAAAACTCGTCGCCGCTAGCGTCATCAGAACCGTGATGTGAAACTTTAAGAAAATCTATATCGGTAAGATTTACTTTGTTTTTGTTTACCATACCCATTTTAAGATTATTAAGCGCCACTTTCTCCTGCGAAATGCCCGCGTCGCCCGTAAAAATAAACCTTACGCCCTTATATTCGAGATAGATTATGGGCGAAACGTTGTTGCTGGCTTGCGGAGACGGCTCTTCCGAACTGTTTATCCCCGTATAGGCGCTATCCGTCGTACCTTTCGCGTTGGGTGAAAGCATAACAAGGTAATAATCGTTTTCGCTCAAGTTTTTACCCACGACGGAATACTTTATCGTTGCGCCTTGTTCCTGCAACATTTCGTAAGCCAAATAATACGGGTTAAAATTTTCGGGTTGTAAAAGGTCTGGCACGAACGCCGTTTCAACGGTATAATTTTCAATTATTTTCGCCGCGTTGCCCACGTGGTCGGCGTCGGGGTGAGTTAAAACGAGATAATTAAGCGTGCCGCCCGTATATTCGTCAAGATAACGCTTAATAGAATTATAATTTCTGTCGTTCTCCGTTCCGCAGTCAATAAGCATAGTGTTGCCGTCGGCAAAATTTATGAATATAGCGTCCCCTTCGCCCACGTCGATATAGTTTACCGAAAACCCGTCGTATCGCTTAAACGTATCTGCGTATTCGCCGCCGCGATTACCGCTATCGCATGCGCATACAAGGCAACAACCGCAACTTACCGCAATTATTGCGACGGATATGACGAATAATCTTTTAAGCCGCGCAAAAAGTTTCATTTTCTTTTGTTGATTTTAATTCCCTTTTTGAGTTTAGCCGCGTTAATGCCCCGTTTTATTTCACTTATATGTTCGCGTGCGCAATCGTAGCCGATTTCAAACATTTGATTAGCGGCGGAAAAAGAAACGGGCTTATACGCCGACAAATCGGGATGCAACATAAAGTCCGCGTTTTCGTATCCCTTTTCCCACGGCTTATCCGCACCGCCCTTGAATTCGGGAAAAATCATACCTAAAATTCCGCCGCCGCTTTTAACGTGCGACGAAAGGTCGATGCCGACGATATAGTCCGCACCCATTTCCCTTACTTTATCCGCGGGTACGGAATTACAGAACGCCCCGTCTATCAGCGCCTTGCCGTCAACTA
>CAMOVY010000012.1 GCA_946627905.1 uncultured Clostridia bacterium | reverse complement strand
TATTAAATCCTCTTTAAGCAATTCTTCTATGTCTTTGGGAAGCAACATTTTGTCGCTCATAATAAGGTCGCCGCGCACCCTGTTTACAACAAGCCCTATACTCTCTAACCTATAACTTTTAAGCACGCTTATGGTTTTATCGGCGTCCCGTAAACTCGTAAGCATGGGGGTGGCGACGACGATTGCTTCTTCCGCGCAAGCCGCCGCGCGGTGAAATCCCACGTCCAGCCCCGCAGGGCAGTCTATAAGCACGTAATCGAATAGCGGCGCAAGGCTTTCGACTATAAGTTTCAACTGCTGCCCCGATACGGGCGACGAAGCGTTTAGCCCTGCGGACGGCAGAATAAACAGATTTTTTCTGCCGCTATCCTGCACTAACGCCTGCTTTGCGCGGCATCTGCCCGAAATAACGTCCGCCACGTCGTAAACTATTTTGTTTTCCACGCCCATAACCACATCTAAATTGTTAAGCCCGAAATCCACGTCTATCATAACCACCCGCGCGCCAAGCGCCGAAAGGAATATACCGAGATTTGCGGTAAGCGTCGTTTTTCCAACGCCGCCTTTTCCGGACGTGATGACTATTTTCCTTGCCACTTAAAAACTCCTATACCCCATATTGTAAACAATAAAAAAACGCGCATTTTGCTTGTTTTGCAAAAAACGCGCGTTATTTTGTCGCTTAAAACCACCGATTACGATTATTCTGTTTTAAGTAAAATCTTTTTTAGAAGTTCCGTATTGCCCACGGCTATGCCGCCGCCTAACGCCACGTTCATAAGCCCGTTTTCGGCAACATTGATTTTCATACCGAATTTATCCGAATAGTATCTTTCCAGCCCGTAAACCGCGGAAGCCCCGCCGGACACGTAAATTCCTTCGTGCCTTATTTCCGCGGAAACTTCGGGCGGGAGTTTTTTAAGCAGTTCCATAGCGAGTTCGGCTATCTTATCGTAATATTTCGACACGGTTTTAACCAAATTCATCGCCTTGACCGAAACCGAACGCGGAGTGCCGCTTTCTATATCCCTGCCGTTAACGACAATCGAAAGTCCGTCGTCAGACTCTAGACTTCCTATCTCTTTTTTAAGTTTTTCAGCCGTCTGCAAGCCTATCTGCAAGCCGTACGCTTCCGCAACGAAATCTATTACGTCCGCGCTTATTTTATTGCCGCCGAAATTCACCGAAAGCCCCGCAATCACACCGTCTAAACTCACCGCGGCGATATTAGTAGTTCCGCCCGCCATATCTATTATAAAACACGGCGTCGAATCGGACAGCGGTATTCTTTGCCCGAGCGCGGAAAGTATCGGGCTTTCCACGAACGAACACTTTTTAGCGCCCACGGCTTTCGCTACGTTTTTATATTTTGCCGCCATTGCCGCGGTAGTTCCGCACGGCACGGAAAACAGTATAGAAAAGGACGCGAACTTTTCGGGCTTGACTTTTTTTATGAACCCCGAAAGCACGCTTTCCGCAACTTTTTCATTGATGATTTCGCCTTCGAACACGGGAAAAACGATTTTGGTGTTTTTAGAAGTCTTACCGATAAGCCTGTACGCTTCCTGCCCTATCGCTTTTACGCCGCCCTTGTCGCCGTCTTCGACCGCGGCGACGGTAGGCTCTGAAAGAACAAGCCCGCTGCCGAGTTTATAAACGTTAGTGTACGCGCTGTCGAAATCAACGGCAAATTTTATCATTGACTTTCCCCTTTTTAAAACGAACGCCGTGTATACACAGCGCCCGCTTATTTTAATCTTTCGTTAAAGTATTTCCAAGTTCTTTTTAAATATCTTTCTGAAATCCGAACCTATTTCCATCGCCGAATTGAGTTCTAAAGACGCGTCGCCGTCAAGTTCGGTTTTCATAATTACGGAATCGCCCAGAATATCGCAGTTAACGCCTTTAACCAGCGAAGCCATACTTCTGTCGAACGCGTTTGCTATCCTTAGCATAACGCCCATTTTCCTTACGGCGTCCACGTCTTCGTCGGTTAAAATATCGTGATACCTGTTCCACTCCTGCGCGTTGATATCGTCTATCCCCGTGCTTGCCGCAACGAAAGACGCCATAACGATATCCCTATGGCTTACGCCGCAGATGTTGGAGTTAAGTATTATGTACGCGCTGTGTTTTTCAAAATTGTAAAAGCCCACGCTCTTGCCCGCTTCGTACAGATACGCCGCTATTTTCAGCATCCTTATATACTGTCTCGGGAACTTATGCAGGACGCGTAGTTGCTTAAACAACTGAATAGCCAGCATAGCCGTCTGTTCGGTGTGCGCCTTGTTGCAACCGTAAAATTCCACCAGCGTGTTAAGGCTGTGATTAAGCACGTCGGATACGGGTTTTTCAAGCGTCAAAGGCACGGCGTAATTGAATAAAAGCCCCGTACGAAGTCCGCTGCCGCTTATCACCATATCGCCTAAATTCATATATTTTTTGAACGCGTTTATCGCCGCAAACGCCGCGGGCAAAATATCCGCCCTGCCGCTTGAAAGCCCTTTAATCTTTTTCTTTCTGTCTATATCCAGACTCTTCAGCAAATCGTAAACGTGTTCGAAATCCGCGTCCTGAACGACGTAATTATGTATAGTGCGCAGCGGATATTTCTTCATAATCTTTGTCATACGGCAAAGATTTCTGAAAGACCCGCCTACGCCGATAAGTTGCGTTTCTGGGTCAACGCTTTTAAGCCACTCTATCTTTTCAAGTTGTTCAGTGAAAAACGCTTCCGTCTTCTCTGCCTGTTTTTCCGGCGAAAGATTTTCCGCCGCAAAAAGTTCGGTAAGCGTTATCGCGCCGAACGGCAACGTTTCGTAATTCAACAGATTTCTTCTGTTATAATAAATGATTTTGGTACTTCCGCCGCCTATTTCGAGTATAATGCCCTTGGGCACGTCCATAGTATTTATAACGCCGCGATAGACGTAAAGCGCCTCCTCTTCCGCGCTTAACACCCTGAATTTTATACCGCAGGTCGCCGCGATTTCATCCAAAAAACTGCGCTGGTTTTTGGCGCGCCTGACCGCCGCCGTCGCCACCGCTATTATTTTATCTATTCCGTTAACGTCGCAAAGTCTGCGGAACATTTTAAGAACTTTTATAGTCGCCTGAATACGTTGCGGCTTTAAAAACCCTTCGCTTTCCATACCTTCGCCAAGGCGAGGCGCTTCTTTTAACTGGTCGATTATCTGAAAATAACCGTTTTCGGACACTTCGACAATCACAAGCCTTGCGGTGTTTGACCCTAAATCAATGATACCTAATCTTTCCACTCTATTCACTCCGTAAAGCACGAACGTGCCGTATTTTGATGCCGCGTATATTATAATGCAAGCATACAACGCTTGCTTGCAAGGGCGTTTATGCGCCGCGTTTCAAGTTCGCGTGCGCGGCTTTTTGCCGCGCGGGGGCAATAGCCCCGTTTCGTTTTAACGAAACTACAAGCATATATTATAATGCAAGCGTACAACGCTTGCTTGCAAGGGCGTTTACGCGCCGCGTTTCAAGTTCGCGTGCGCGGCTTTTTGCCGCGCGGGGGCAATAGCCCCGTTTCGTTTTAACGAAACTACGCGTATATTATAGCACAACATATTGTGTTTGTATAGGTCTTTTTCTAAATTTGTGCACATTTTTTACCGAATACTTTTACTGCCGTTCTCTACGCATAGCGACGTCTTGTTTTACTCTTCGTTTTTCCGCTTTTTACGGACACATTTCGCCATATATTCGAATTTTGCGACAAGGTTTCGCCCGTTTTTACGATTATTTCTTTTCTGTGCAAACTGCACAAAGGGTTTTATTTCTTGTGCGGCTTATTTCTGACTGCCGAACACACCTGAAACACCGACAAAACCGTTAAAAATCCGCCGAATATCCGCCTTAACGCCTCCGCGTTTATTCCCCGCGCGATAAAGCACCCCGCCGTACAGGACAATAGCCCCGAAAGAATAATAATCCATAATCCCGACGTTTTAACAAGTCGGTTTTTGACGTGTATTATCAGCGCCACGACAGCCATAGGCACGAAACTTATTAAATTTATCGCCTGTGCCAGATGCTGCGGAACGCCCAACATTATTACCAAAAGCGGAATTAAAACCGTGCCGCCGCCCATACCCATACCGCCGAGCAGTCCGCCAGAAATTCCCGCTAAACAAAACCATAATCGGTCCATAATTTTTTTATTACCTTTCCGTATCAGAAAAACAGCATTTTAACGCCCGCCGCCGCCATAACTACGGAAAATATTACCGTTATCGGCACGGACGAAAGTTTTTTAAGAAGTATTGCGCCTATTACCCCGCCGATTACCGTGCCGAAAGCGGTAAACAGCACGGGCGACCACTCGAAATTTCCGAACGCCGTGTAAAACACGCCGCTTAAAATAGACACGGGCAGAATTATCGCTATAGCCGTAGCGTGCGCTTGTGCCGCGTCGTATTTTAACAGATATTTTAAACTCGGCACGACAATCATTCCGCCACCGCCGCCGAATAACCCGTTTACCACCCCTGCGAACAATCCCGTCAGAATTTTTAAAATACAGCCGCCGTTTTCTTTCCTTTTTTCCTTTTGCACAACGTTTATTTTCCGTAATTTTCCGCTTTTTACTATATTTTCGCTAAATTCCCGAATAAACTTTATATTTAAGGTTGATTTTTCTTTGAAAATAATATATAATAAATAAAGTATTTTTCGTTATTTTCCGTTTGACGGCGGCTTACGCATAAAACGGATACCGAAAATAAAACCGTCGACAGTTAGGTGAATTTATGACTAAAAAACTTTTCAATGCCAAAAAACTGCTTATCGCTTTGCTTACCGCGCTGTGCATTTTCTGCACCTGCGCTTTCTTCGTCGCGTGCGGTGCTAAAGACGAATCGTCCGATTCCGAAAAGACGTATACTTATACGGAAAAAGACACGGTCGATACCGATTATATATCCAACGCGAAATTCGCGTACGGAACGCACGGTAAAACCCTTTCGGAGTTCCCCATACTTTCGCTTACGGGTTGGACAAGGTCTGCCGATAATTCGGCGGAAACGTCAAACGTAAATTCGGGCGTCGTTTCAGTAGCAAGCGATAGTGCGTGGGAAACGTTGTTCGACACGCTCTATTCCGATACCGATTTCGTAAACTTTTTAGATTATAAATATAAAGACGCCGCGACCAATTATTATATAGACGAAACGAGCGACCCAGAACACGAGATGACCGCGGACGAAAAGAAAACTTATTATAAAGAAAATGCGTTTACCAACCCCGAAACTCACGACGGCGCGGAAGACAATTTCGTGTATATGCTTAACAACTATTCGTCGACTTATGATTTCGGCACGGCGCAGCGCCTTACTTCTTCTACGTCCGTTTCGGTTAAAAAAGGCGAAATTTACCGTATTTCCGTTTGGGTTAAAACGAATATTATAAACGGCGACGGCGCTAACATAAGGCTTACCAACGCGGTAAAAGGCAACACGCAGGCGGAATTCCGTATAGACGGCATTACGAATACCGACTGGACGGAATACACCATTTATTTCGTAGCGCACGAAGATTACGACTGCACCTTTACCTTGACTTTAGGGCTTGGCTACGGCACGGGCAAATACAATGGCAACAACAATTACAAAAAGGCAGTTGAAGGCACGGCTTTCTTCGACGACGTTTCCATTAAGAAAATAACCGAAGAAGAATTTAACGCGGCGACGATAGACGCAAGCGAAACGCTTATTTTCGGCGCTGAAGACGCGCTTTCCGTTTCCGCGGCAAGCGGTACGGCGTTTAAGTACGATATGAATTTCGACGCGACCGCGTACTTTACCGATACCGTAAATGTTTCCGATATCGAAGGCGAAAAGTTATCCGATAACGGCGCGGATAGTTTTGCTTACGACGCGGCAAGCGGCGTTGCGACTTTAACTAAAGCCAGCGGCAAACTTATTCTTAAAAACGGCGCTAATAACTTTGAACTTACTACCGACGATAACGACAACCACGAAAGTTATATGCTTATTTCGTTTAAGTTGCAAAATAAATTGAATTATCTAAATTCTACGGATATTACCGTAAACGTAGTGGAAGAATACGCGCCTGACAGAAATCAGGATAAGACCTATCCAGCGGTCGCAACCTTCTCCGACGTTTCTGACGGCGACGAATTTGAAACCTGCATTATAGTTATCAAAAACAATTTCAAGGATTTAACAAGAACGTTCTATCTTGAAATAGTAATAGGACCTACCGATTTCGAGACAACCGACTATGTTTTGTCCGAATATGCAACGGGCACGGTAAAGATAAAAGATATCAAATACGCAACGGGCTTTATCTCTTCCGAAAGATACGTCGGCGAGACCGATAATATCGAATACAAAACTTATTCTTTCTTTAACTCTGATGCGGACGCGACGACGGTACTCTACGCCGGATATAACGCGGATTACACTACGCATAATCATACGACGACTTATTCCCTTACCCCCGCAAGCGGAGCAATCGGGCAGATAATAACTAATCCCGCCGCGGTAAACGGCTACAGCGGAATAGTTTCTGACCACGTATACGTTAACGGTTCTTCCGACACCTACGCAATAAACGACAGGCTTAATTTCAGCGGTGCAGACGGGTACGCGGGGCTTGTCAACACCAAACATTTAACTAATTATCCCGCCGCACTTGCCGACATTTTAACGGCACTAAAAGGCGACGACGATATTCAGCCGATAGTTATATACAACAAGAACGCCGACCATTACGGATTTATCGGAACGCAACAGAGCGTTTCCGCAAGCGCGTACGCCAAAGTTTCCGTTAAACTTAAAGTAGTCGGCGATGACGCTAAAGCCTATATCTATCTCGTAGACACGCTTAACGCCAAGAAAGACGTAATGCAGTTTGCCGATTTCAAGGTAAACACTGCGGACGGACTTAAAAACGACGCTATAAACGGCACGACTTACTCTGCCGCCGACCATAAGTTTATGCTTGTAATAGATAAAGACGCAGAAGTCGGCGAAGACGGATTTGTAGAAGTTAATTTCTATATCGCTACGGGTGCGGACGCCAAGTCCTTCCGTGTAGAAGTATGGAACGGCGGAAGAGATGGCGGGGATACTACCGCATCTCAAGGCTACGTCATTATTAACTCCGTTTCTATCAGCACGTCGGGGGCGTTCAGCGAACCCGAAACTTGGCAGTCGGCTTTCGACGGCACGGACAGCCCCTTGAGTTCAATCAAGATAAGCAGTTTCAATAAGGACGGCAACGACCTTATAGCATACACCCGCGAACTTACCGACACCGAAAAATCGTTCAACGAAGAATATCCCGATAATACCGTATCCTACTCCCCCAAATACGTTTGGGCGAATAACGACACGACTGTTTACGGCGTATTCAATACGATTAACCCCGTTGAAAGCAATCCTTACGACTCTATAGAAAAAGACGACGAAGGTAGTGGTTGCGCGAGAACTTCCGACCCGTCGACCTTCTGGATGTCCTTCTCTTCTATCGTTCTCGCGGTAGTGCTTATTCTCGCGATAGCCGCGCTGCTTGTCAAACGTTTCAGATTAAGACGCAAAGCTAGCAGAAACGACGTTAAAGCGCAGTACAAAGTAAAGAGCCGTACGGAATCGCAAAAAGCGATAAACCGTATTAAAGAGCGTAAAGCCAAAGAAGCGGAAAAAGCCGCCGAACCCGAATATCAACCCGAAAATGCGGAAAGCACGGACGCTATAAACGACAATGCCGAACCCGTTTCGGATGAACCCGCGGAAAGCGGAGACGATACCGAACAGAGCGGCTACGTGTACGGCGAGGTTCAGGATTTCGGCGATATGACTTTGGAAATGCCCGAAGAAAATAAAACCGAAGAAAATTCTGCGGAAGATAAAAAAGACGAATAATTAAAATCGTTTACAAACAAAAAAAACGGCTATCAAGCCGTTTTTTTGTTTGCAAATTTTCCCGTGTAGATTATTTATTGCTACTTGCATACACTATAAAGTATGGCGACTATAGTTTTAACGGGCGGCGGTACTGCGGGGCACGTTATGCCCCACCTTGCGCTTTTACCCTATTTTAAAAAAGACTTCGACAATATTTACTATATCGGAAGCCAAAACGGTATGGAAAAAGAAATAGTTGTAAAGGCGGGCTTAAGGTATTATTCCGTACCGTGCACCAAACTTATACGTAAATTTACGCTTAAAAATTTTACTATCCCATTTATTTTGTATAAAGGCGTAAAACAGGCGGGTAAGATTTTAGATAAATTAAAACCCGACGTGATTTTCAGTAAGGGCGGCTACGTAAGCCTGCCCGTAGTTATAGCGGCTAAAAGACGGAAAATTCCCGTTATCGCGCACGAAAGCGATTATTCCATGGGACTTGCAAACAGAATTTCCGCAAAATACTGCGATAAGGTATTGACTTCTTTTCCAAGCGCAGCAAAATCGCTTAAAAACGGCGTGCATATCGGCGCGCCGCTTAAAAATTCACTATATTCTGTCGATAAAGCCGAAAGTCTTAAATTTTTCGGTTTATCGGGTAAAAAGCCCGTCATTTTAATTACGGGCGGAAGTTTAGGTTCTGCGGCAATCAATTCTGCCGCCAAAAACGCGCTTAACAACCTTTTGCCCGACTTCGATATTCTGCACGTCTGCGGCAAAGGCAATTTAAGCGGCATAAAAAAAGCGGGATACGTTGAAATAGAATTTACCGATAAAATGGAACGGGCGTTTGCCTGCGCCGATTTATGCGTTTCCCGCGCGGGCGCAAATACCGTATTTGAAATGGCAAGTTTAAAACTCCCTATGCTGCTTATACCGCTGCCTAAAACCGTTTCTCGCGGCGACCAGATACTTAACGCAGAATACTTTAAAAATCTCGGTCTTGCGCGGGTACTATATCAGGAAAACCTGACCCCCGAAACGCTTTCGGATAACGTGCGCGCGCTTTACGAAAAAAGACAGAAGTTTGCCGACGCTTTTAACGCGCACCCGATAGAAAACGCCGCTTATAAAATTGCGCAAATTCTCGGCACATATAAGCGTTAAAAAATTCTGCCGTTTAAAGAAGTGAACAGCGCGCCGTACGCCTTACCCCTGTTATCCCAAAACGCTTGATTTTTAACCCTTTCGGGCTTATTTATATTTACGCTTTTTATCGCTTTTATTTCACGCTTCGCGCTTATTACCGTGATATTGCTTTTCTTTGCCGTTTTTACGAATAAACTACCGAAAATTTTTTCAAACATATATCTCGCTCCTTATTTACGCCTATATTATATAATCGGTTATATGACAAATGTCTGTCCTGATATAAAAAGTTTTTCAAATCGATTGACAGAAAAACGCGCTATATTTTACAATATGTAATAGGAGCGGAAATTATTATGAAATTTGAAATTATGATAGACATTTTATTCGACCTTTTAGCGAGCCGCAACGTTAAGGCGAGCGACCTTGCCCGCAAATACGGCGTGTGCGTAAGAACCATCTTCAGGTACGTAAATTGCCTTGACGGCGCGGGCGTTCCCATATACACGGTGCGCGGCAAAAACGGCGGAATACGGCTTGTAGACACGTACAGGATGTCTTCTACCTTTATGACGGTAAAAGAGTTCGAACAGGTAATAAATTCGCTGACGGCAATCGAACAGAGCGTGCCCGATAAGGTGTTGTCAAACGCTATAAACAAACTGAAAGCGACGGCAAAGCCCGAATACGGCGGATTTGACGTAAAGAGCGGCAATCTTATAATAGACGGCGGACCGTGGGGCGATACGGTGGGCTACAAAGCCAAACTTCAGGTAATAGAAAAAAGTTTAAGCGAAACCAAAGAACTTTTTATTCGCTATCACGACAGGAACGGCACGGTGTCGGAAAGGGTTATAGAACCGCACGTCATAGTCTTTAAACAAGGCATATGGTACGTTTACGCCTACTGCCGTTTGAGAAACGAATTCAGATTTTTTAAAACGGGAAGGATAGAAACCGCCGTTATCCGCGATAAAACTTTCGTACGGCGGGATTTAAATAAGCAGGACTTGCCGCTTGATTTCTGGCACAATAACGTTCAGGCTGAAAGGGTTATAATGGAAATAGATAAAAGCGTGCTGTCAGACGTGGAAGAGTGGCTGGGAATAGAAAACGTAAAGCAAGACGGCGGAAAGTTTTTTGCCGACGTTTCTTTGCCCTTTGACGACGGGCTTATAAGTAAGATAATGAGTTATTCTAGCGGAATAAAAGTATTATCGCCGAACACGCTAAAAGACAAAATAAAAGCCACCGCGTTAGCGGTGGCAAGTAAATATCAGTAATAATTGCCGAAAAATCAAAATTCCTTTCTGGTACTGCGGGAGAATACTTTTTGAAATTCTTCCGCAGGATTTTTATTTTCGTATAAAATAGAATACACGGCGTTCGTTATCGGCAAATCCACGCCGTATTTTTCGCCAAGCATCTTCATTGCTTTAGCCGTCGCCGCGCCTTCCGCAAGTTTAATAAACGGCTGTTTTTTTATAAACTTTTCGCCGAACATGCGGTTGTTGGAATACTCCGAAAACAGCGTGGTTTCGTAATCGCCCAAGTGGCAAAGCCCGTACGCGGAAAGTTCGTTGCCGCCCATAGCCTTTATAAGTCTTGCGACTTCCCTTGCCCCGCGCGACATAAGCGGACCTTTAAGCGTACCCAAATTTCCGCCGTCGAGCATACCCGCGGCAATTCCCATAACGTTTTTAGCCGCCGCGCCTATTTCGCTGCCTATTATATCGTCCCCGTAATAAAACCGTATAAGTTCGCTGCGGAACGCGTCGCAAAGGGTTTTTACGAGTTCGGGATTTTCGGAATCAATTACCATGCAGTTGGGATTGCCTTGCGTGAAAGCCTGTATATGCCCCGGTCCTACCCACACGGCTATTTTATCGCCGTCTATGCCGCTGTCCTTTAACACTTCCGAAAGGCGCTTGCCCGTTTCCACTTCTATCCCTTTCATACAAAGTACGAAAATTTTGTCCTTTACGTCTGCGGTTTTTACTACTTCCGCCATAAACGAACGCAAAGACTGCGCGCTTATCGATATAACGATAATCTCGCCGAAATCAAGCGCCGCTTTTAAATCGTTCGTAAGATTTATCCGCGGGTCAAGTTCCACGTACTCGTTTTTGCCGCTTTTAAGTTGTTCGAAAGATTTGCCGCCCTTTCTTCCCCACTGGCAGACCTCGTGATTATGCCCCGCAAGATACCAGCCTATAAAAGAACCCCATCTTCCGCAACCTAAAACAGAAACTTTCATTTTATCCCCTTTTTATATCCGTTCGGTTTTACGCTTTACAGCGTTTTCCTGTCAAGAAACGCGCGCGCCAAAGATACTTCGTCCGCGTACTCTAAATCCGTGCCTATGGGCAGTCCGTGCGCCAACCGCGACACTTTTATGCCAAGCGGCTTTATAAGGTTAGTGATATACATAGCCGTCGCCTCGCCTTCAACGTCGGGATTTGTCGCCATTATCACTTCTTTAACGCCGCCTTCCGCTATGCGGGCGAGTAGCCCTTTAATATTTATGTCGTCAGGTCCTATGCCGTCAAGCGGCGAAATAGTGCCGTGCAACACGTGGTATACGCCATTATACTCGTTCAGTTTTTCAATGGCTATAACGTCTTTCGGTTCTTTAACCACGCAAATGGTCTCCGCCGAACGGTGTCTGCACACGTCGCAGATGTCGCCTTCGGAAAAATTGCCGCAGATTTTGCAATAGTGCACGTTTTTCTTTGCCGAAATAATTGCTTCCGCAAAACTCTTCGCTTCCGCTTCCGGCATATTTATAACGCGGTAAGCGAAGCGTTGCGCCGTTTTTGCTCCTACCCCCGGAAGTTTACTGAATTCGTTGATAAGCCTGCCTATCGGCTCTATAAACACTTTCATTTTCTTTAGCCGCTATTATAAGCCCAGCCCGCCGAAACGCCCGAGTTTTTCTTCCGACACGGCGTCCGCTTTAGCGTAGCCGTCGTTTAGTGCCGCTACGATAAGGTCTTCAAGCATCGTTATGTCTTCGGTATCCACCGCGTCGGGATTTATTTCCACCGCGCGAACGACTTTTTTAGCCGTCATCGTGATTTTAACCAGCCCGCCGCCCGAAACGCCCGAAACTTCCGTCTCTTCGAGTTCCGCTTGCGCTTTCTGCATTTCTTCCTGCATCTTCTGCGCCTGTTTCATAAGGTTCTGCATCTGGTTTCCGCCGCCAAAGCCGCCGAAACCGCCCCTAAATCCGCTCATATTCTTTCCTGCCTTTTATTGTTTATATCGTAATTTTACCGCGTAATTCCGCGTTTAATACCTTAATGCTTTACTATCACTATGTCTTCGCCGAATATCTTTTTAAGCCGCTCTGTCGCATCGTCGATTTCCGACAGTTTCTTTTCGGTCGTCGGTTCTTTGACCGAAAGCGAAGAATAAGAAAATTCCGAAAGCGCGTTTTCTATCTTTTCCCTGTTGGCGTCTATATTAAGCAGCGTGTAGTCTTCCATTGACGTCGGAATAAGCGTTATGTCGCCGCCCGTCTTGCTTACGCCGATTTTCTGCATGGCGTTCCACAGCATTTCGCTGCCGTTAGCACGCAGATTAAACAGCAGTTTGCCTTTTACGTCTTCCGCCGAAACGCTTTCCGCAGACGTTTTTTCAGGCTTAACTTCCGCTATTTCGGGTTCTTTTTTTAATTCTTCTTTAGTGAATACCACGCCGCCCGACAGTTTATCTTCCAGCGCTTTAACGCGCGATAAAATAGCGTCTATATCGTAATCGGCTTCGGGGCGTGCCGCTTTTACCGCCGCCGTTTCGAACACTATGCGCGGAGAGTTCGCGTACCGCAATTCGTTTTCGGCTTGCGCAAAAATCTCAAGCATCCTTATAAGTCTCGCTTCCGAAACGCCGCCCGCTATATCGCTTAAAGCCTTAAAACGAGTTTCCGGAAGCCCTAAAATGGCGTTTGCCGTTTTGCAGGTTTTGATAACGAGTAAATCGCGCACTATGCCCGTAATGTCCTTGGTTAAAACGCCCATACTCTTACCCAAAGTCGCAAGACTTTCTATAACGGACAGCGCCGCGCCCGTTTCGCCCGCAAGCAACTTTTCGGTAAATTCCGTGATAAGTTCAACGTTCGACGAACCTAAAATCTCGTTCACGTCTTCGTACGTCAGTTCGCCGTCGCCGTAAGATAACGCCGTGTCGGCAATAGACAGCGCGTCGCGGATACTGCCTTCGCCCGCGCGCGCTATGGCAAACACCGCTTCTTTTTGGTATTTCTTGCCCTGTTCGTCGTAAATTGCCGAAATAAGTTCGGCTATCTTTTCGGTAGGAACAAGTCTGAAATCGAAACGCATACACCGTGAAAGTATTGTCGCGGGGAGTTTGTGCGCTTCTGTCGTCGCGAGAATAAACACCGCGTGTTTGGGCGGTTCTTCAAGCGTCTTTAACAGCGCGTTGAACGCCGCGCCCGTAAGCATATGCACTTCGTCGATTATATATACTTTGTACTTGACCGATACGGGCGGAAACTGCACGTTGTCCCTTAGTTCCCTGATTTCGTTTACGCCGTTATTAGACGCGGCGTCGATTTCCACCACGTCTATATTAGACGGGTCGGAAAGTGCCTTGCACGCTTCGCACTTGCCGCAGGGCGAACCGTTTACGGGATGCAAGCAGTTTATCGCTTTTGCAAAAATCTTTGCGGTGGAAGTCTTACCCGTGCCGCGCGTGCCCGTAAACAGGTACGCATGCCCGAGCCGCCCCGTTTCTATCTGGTTAACCAGCGTTTTTACAACGTGTTCCTGCCCGATTATCCCCTTAAAGTCAATCGGGCGGTATCTTCTGTAAAGTGCGAGATATGCCATTTATTTTCTCCCGTCGGCGGAGAGCGCCGCTATCTTTTTGCGTATTCTCTGAACGGCGTTATCCACCGATTTTTCGTTTTTGCATTTTTCGCGCGCTATATCGAGATAGGAATACCCGTCGAGATACAGCGTTAAAATTTCGTATTCGTATTTACTTAAAACGGCTTTTACCCGCCGCATAAACTCCCGCGCGGATTCGGAATTGATATATTCTTCTTCGGGGTCTATTATTTCACCCTTTATAAGCGGGTTTTTATCGTCGTCTTCGCCCGCGCCAATAGGCACGTAATACAAAAGCGCCTTGTTTTTATAACTCGTAGACTTTCTGACAATGGATATTATGCCGCTTTTGATACACGTAAAGGCGTAATTTTTAAATGGCGAAATCCCGTCGTACGTAGTTATCGCCTTAAAAAGCCCGATAGTTCCTTCCTGAATTAAATCGTCT
>CAMOVY010000011.1 GCA_946627905.1 uncultured Clostridia bacterium | reverse complement strand
GTCAACCTTTGGGTAAAACTCTCTTATTACCGTCATACGGTAATCGGAGAAAAAGGGCGTTGCCGTAAGCGATGCAAGCGCTTCGCCCATATCAAAATTAGCGCCGTCGAAAGTCGCAACGTTCAAAGTCGGCTCTTTTATAAGCGCACTTTTCAGCGCGTCGAGTGAAAGCGCGCGGAAATACGCGTCTTCCCCTTCTATAATATAAATCGGAAAAACTTCACCCGTTTCCAGACTTTTTTTTAGTTCGGTAAACTGCAAAACGCCGTTCGGTTGGGGGCTTACCCTTACCCGCTCCTTAAATTTCGGGGCGTTTTACCGTTTTGCAAAGACAGCGGTTGAAATTCTCCACGCTAAACACCCTTTTACATTTTAGCATTTTTTAATTACGTTTGCAACCGATACGCAAGTTAAGAACTTATATTTTTTATTATTTTATATCATATTACCGCTTTAACCACAACGGAAATTGAAATTTCCGTGCGTTTCCCCGTCGGGATAGCCGTATTTTGCCCTGAAACTTATTATTCTTTCGGGCGCGTAGTTTCGCTCTATCGCGCCGTGGCAATCAACGCACACCGCCGTGTTTATATTCGCCGTCAACCCGTCGTAGCCCAGCCCGTCAAAGCGGGCGAAAACCGCGGTCGTATAGCCGTTTACGGTGCATAAAAGGCACTTTCCGCCAAGCGACAATTCGCATATGCCGCCGCCGAAATCGAATCGGTCTCCGTCCGTAATATTGATTGCTTTAAGCCCGTTAAACGCCGCAGATACAGCGTTTTCGGCGTTTTCGTCCCGTGCGCCGCAATAATAAAGTCTTTCGATTTTCATTATATGCCATAATCTGTTAACCGTTGCGGGCAGTTCTAACGCCTGTTCTTGCTTTAGAATTACTACCGAAACGCCATCGTCCGCGCGGGCAGTTGCGCCGTTTAGCCTGTACTGCGAAAACGTACGGTATGAAAAATCGCCGATAACCAGCATACTGTCGCCGCGCGCCGTCATAAACGCGGCGGAAACCGACTCCGCCCCTATCACCGTAGCGGAAACCTTGTTATAGTTGCCCACGTTTACCGCGATTGTGCCGCATACGCAAATAACGGCAAGCAGACACGCTACAAAGGTTTTTACCGTTTTTCTGAAGTTTATAAGCCCGCCCATAACGACTATTACGCCGTAATATGCCGCGGTAAACGCGCCCAGCGTAAACCCGCCGATTAAAAGCGCCTTAAAGTCCAAAGCCTTAACGACGAAATTCAATCCCAAAATCGCGTAGTTCGGTAAAAACAAACACACCGCGGGAGAAAACGCGAGCGCGAGCGCGGTGCATATAATAAGCGCGATAAAAACTGTTCCCGCAAGCGGGATAAACAGCAAATTGACAAATAGCGCAAAGGAAGCAAATTCGCCGAAAGCGTATAAAAGCACGGGAATACCGCCGACTTCGGCAAGTACGGAAACGGTAAGCGCCGCGGCTATTTTGTCGGGGAGAAATTTAAGCGCTTTTTTTAGCGGATTGTAAAGAATAATTACCGTTGCCACTATCACAAACGACAACATAAACCCTACGCAGAAAAGTTGCACGGGCGCAACGATTAAAATGCAGAACGCAGCGGCACAAACGGAAGAAATCCCGTCGTACTTAAGTCCGCAAAACCGCGCGATATTCAGAAAGAAAAACATAATTACCGCGCGGACGGACGACGCGGAGAATCCGCACACGCCCGAATAAAACACGCACGCCGCCAAAGCGATTATAAACGCCGCAAATCTGTTGACTTTCAGTTTTGAAAGCAGAAAGTACACGGCGGTTGCCAAAAATCCGATATGTAATCCCGACACGGCGAAAATATGCGCCACGCCGACCGTTCGGTACGCTTCGATAGTCTCTTCGGTCATATAGTCGGAATTACCCGTAAGCATTGCGTATGCCACGGCAAACTCTTCTTCATTAAGCCCCGATTTCAACGCGTTTTCAATCAAAATATTGCATTTCTGAAAGGCGTCGGGCGTGCTTGCGGTTATAAAAACGTCCGCGGCGTTAACTTCGCACGAATATTTTAATTTGCGTGCAAGCGCGCTTGCGGAAAATTTACCGTTATATATAAGCGTACGGTCGCGCACTACGGCGTTAAATTCCAGCACGTCGCTAAGTCTGTACGCGTTTTCGCCGTATACCGTCGCTAAAAGGTTGTAAGAACTTTTACCCGTTATAGCGCCCGAAAAATTTACGTCTGTAAGCAAAACAAGCGTAAAGTTTTCGTTCTCGCTTATTTCGCTTATTCTGCCGGAAACGTTTAAGGAATGCCCGCCAAGGTCGGCGTTTTCATAACTGTCGGCGGCGCTATAAAACCCTATCCCGCCCGTAATAGCGAAAACGATAAACATTAAAAAGCACAACGCCCTGCCCGCGCTTTTAAATTTCGCCGTAGAGAAAAAAGTAAAAACAATAAAAAGGCAAACCGCCGCGCAAGCGGACAATACAGCGCCCCAAACGGAACGTAATAAAATACAGTAGGAAAACAATATTCCCGAAACGGTCGCAAAAAAAGCAAACGCCGTCGGCCTGAAATTAACTAATCTTTTCATCTTAAGTTTTTTCAAGTTTACGCATAAAATATAAAACAAAACGACAAAAAAGTCAACCTTAACTATTGTAAAAAGTTAAAGTTTTTGGTATAATAATATTAAGACGACACAAGCCTTCGTGGTACGATAGGAAAGGTCAAAAAAATCCACAAATTTCTATTAAGAAATCGTTGTCTTTTTCGTGGAAGCGGTGCTTTCCGTCCGATAAAGAGCGGATAAAACGGAAAGATGCGGAAGCGATAGCGCGATATTCGCCCGTTATTAAATCGGGTTATATTTTCCTTTCCGTCGGCCGACGCAGGCGATTTTTTTTGATACGGTGCGTTTTTGCTTGCAAAAGCAAAGCGTTTATGGTAGAATATTTTTCGTCGTACGAACAAAAAAAGAACACGATAAAAAGATTTTGCAAAGCAAAAGATTTTTATCGTAGAGGAGGAGCCGCCCATAAGGTCAAGAAACAATCGCCAGATTGTTTCGGACTAAAAGGCAGTGCAAAAAAGGGCTCCCGAAAAAGATTGCAAAGCCAAGATTTTTCGGGAAGAGGAGGAGTTCGGCGTAAAGCGTAGCAATAACTTAAAAGTTATTGCAAGCCAAAAGCCGAAACGACGACGAGGCCTCATGGTCAAGCGGTTAAGACGCCGCCCTCTCAAGGCGGAATCCGGAGTTCGATTCTCCGTGGGGCTACCATAAATAAAACCACTCTTTCAGAGTGGTTTTATTTATGCCCCGTGGAGAAGCGAACGCAGTTCGGTCGTCATTTGACGGACACCCCTGACGGGCAAATTTACTATTTCAAATAAAAAGTATAGTGTGCGTTGCCGTTTAAGTCGGTTTCGGACTTCAACCAAGTTTCATAAAGCGGTTGTATATACAGTAGTTCTTTCCAAAAATTAAATCCCATATCATCTTCTTGCTTTACAAACACGTCGACCGTGCAACCGTTTTCCCCGATAATGGGATTAAGCGATTTCGCGTATTCTAAAACTGCCTTTAATTCCGACGCGCTTTCTATTACCAAATCGTAGTCGTGTTCGTTATAAGTAAACGTCAGATTTTCAAAAATATTGAATTCCGTAGTTGCCGGAAGGTCCGCGTACTGTTCCGAAGTGTAGCCGCGGTCGGTCTTTTCCGCATCGGTTATCATAAACGAACCGTAAGAAAACACTTCTTTCTGTGTCAAGTTCGCATGCACGTCGGCGTGCGTGGCGTCGACAACGTACCACTCGCCGTCTATCATTACCCTGTTCCACGCGTGCCCGTCGCCCGTTATAAATATCGCGGGTATACCTTCAAGCCCCGCCATTATAATAAGTGCTTTGGCGTACCCTTCGCACACCGCTTTAAGATTATCAAACACCCCTTCCGCGTACCATGCATCGTATTCGCTTGCCTTTAACGCCGCGTTTGCCTGCAACTCCTGCGCCGCTAAATTATCGTACTGAACGTTAAGCGCAAGCCACTCGTAAATCGCGCGCAATTTCGTTATATCGTCCATCTCATCCGAAACTATTTCACGTAGCACTGCCTTTGCGCTGTTTAACACCTTTTCCGCGGGCGAACCTTCCACGCATTGCGGCTTATACCCGTTAGAAATAGCCCAACGCAACTGTTCGCTGTTTGTTATATTTGTCAGAACTTTAGTTCGGGAATTTAACGCGAAATCGTCGTAATCCGCGTCGCGCGTATTCGGCGCAACCATTTTAAGCGCGTAATCGGTCTGTGCCCAAACGTATTCTTTGTCTTCGTCAAACGTTTTAGTTGCAAGGGTGTCCGCGTCGCTTTTCGTTATGCGATAACTCCCCGTCTTTCCCGAATACCCGATAGACGCTTCGTACCCGATAGCCATAAACTCGCCGTTTTCATACAGTTCTTTTGCCGCTTCGTATTCGCTGTCAAAACTATCTGCGGAATACGTAATAGTAATATTTACCTTTTTCGTTATAGTGTAAAAATTAACGTATTCTATATACGCCGCGAGCATTTCCACGCTGTTGACGTACAGTTTACCCGAAGTTTGAGCGTTATTGAATATATTTAAGTATTTATAAAAACTTACGTTATTCGGAAAGCCTACGTCGTCCGCCGTATCGTCTAAATATTCCGACTCGTCGTATTCGATAATATCGGTATCGCGGTGAGACAAGTCGCACGCGGAACTCCCGAAACTCACCGCAACGCAGAGAATAAAAATCAGGAATATCGATAATAGTTTTTTGATACTTTTCATACCCGCAGTCCCGCAGACTTTTTTATATATTATAATACTTTTGTTTTGAATATGTCAAGACGGAGTATATTTTAACAAATGGACATATATTTATTATTATAGAAAATTCAATTTATTTCATTACTTACAATTTTCAATAAATCATCTACCATATATTTTAATTCGCAAATTTTTTGACCAACTTCTTTATCTTGTTGTAAACCAAGTTTAGCGTTTTTTATTTGTATATTGACAAAATAATCTTTTATTTTTTGTATTTCTTTAATACAGTTTAGAATTTTTTTAATATATTTCTTTTTCATATATTCTTATCCTTTAATTTTTATCCGCGTTTCCAATAACGGTCAGAGTAGTCCGATTTTAAATATTGAGCGGCGGTGGAAGTGTTTGACAAATCACTACTTGAAAGCAAAGCCGAATAACTCATATCGCTATATATAGAAGCTTTCCAACCACTCGCATTTACAAATGTTACACTCGTTAAACTGCTACAACCAGAGAACGCACCTCGTCCTATGCTCGTTACGCTATTAGGTATAGCTATACTTGTTAAACTGCTACAACCAGAGAACGCACCTCGTCCTATGCTCGTTACGCTACCGTCAGACGGAATAACGCTGTTTTTACAACCCAATATAAGAGTTTTACTTGCTGTTTCTATTAAACAATTACCGTTGCTGTGATATTTTGTATTCCCACTCGCTACCGCTATACTTGTTAAACCACTACACATATTAAACGCATAACTCCCTATACTCGTTACGCTATTACCTATTATTATACCCGTTAGCCTGCTGCAACCCAAAAACGCATCATCCCCTATACTAATTACACTGTTCGGTATCGTTATTTTCCTTAAACTGATACAATCTTCGAATGCAGCGATTCCTATATTAGTTACGCTATTTGGTATAGTTATTTCGCTTAACCTGATACAACTAGAGAACGCTGTTCTTCCTATACTTGTAACAGGCTTGCCATTATAACTTGAAGGCACGGAGACGGCAGTTCTGTTTCCGTTATAGCCTATAACTGCATACTCGTCTTTACCGGCTATTTTTTCATACTCAAAATTTTGAGCGTCTGCTTCAGCATTAAATTGCTCATTAAGAGTATTTAATTTTTCATTTAAATTTGCTATATTATCCCATACGGCGACAAGCATATAATCAAAATACGGCATCGTCATTGTAAAAGTAGCGTTTGTTGTAATAAGTTCGCCGCTTAATCCGTACCAGCCGACAAACCTATCCGAAGTTTTAGAATACGCCAAAACTTTAAAAGACTGTCCTTGACGATAAGGTGCGGTATATTTTTCTTGATTACTTTGGTCGTCTAACGAAACAAGTCCGTAATTCGCGTCAACAGTTTCTACGGTTAACATATAATTTTTATTTGTACCCTGCTGCGCAACGGACGGTGTTATGTTTTCGGGTATTTTAATAACTTTTGCAGAAAACTCAACGTCCTGATTCCACATTTTACCGTTATACACGGTTTGATTTGACACGCAGTCGTCATCATTTACATACCAACCTAAAAACATATATCCGTCTTTAATTTGGGCAGTAGCGTGTATATTGTCGTTATATTTATAATAACCGCTTCCGCTTACCGTAGCCCCTTCGGGAATATTAGTAGTAACCTTCAGTTCTTTCGTTCCTTCCGGTCTTGTACCCGAGTTCACACCCGTTCCCGTCTGCGATTGCGAAGACGGGGTTGACGAATTTTGTCCGCCGCAGGCTGTAAATACACACAATACTGCACATATCGCCATACATAATACCAAAATTTTAAGTAAAAGTTTTTTCATATTTCTTCTCCTATTATTCATACTATTATTCATCATAATTTAGGCATTACCTAAATGTCAAGTAAATTTTAGGCATTACTTAATATAATTTTTATATGAATAGGTCTTTGGATGAAATAATAAGTTTCAATTTAAAGCAGGAAATAGAGCGTTGCGGTAAAAGCAAAACTGAAATTGCGCGCGCCATAGGCGTATCTAACCCTACGATTTCACAATACCTTTCAGGAAGAATTCAACCAACGTTAGCAACGTTTTCTAAACTTTGCAATTTTTTAAATTGTTCTGCGGACGATATTTTAAATATAAAAAAATAAAAAAACCGCTTTAAATTGAAAAAACTTAAAGCGGATTTACAATAAACAAAACGACGGAATAGCGATTGCTACGGCGACAGCCGTCAATCGTGTCCGCTGTGCCGATTTGAAAGCGGATACTGCCGAAACCCTTAGAAGGGCACTCTCGGCAGGACTTCGCCCATCAAAGCAAGTCCGTCAAATGGCGACCGCACGAGCGGCGAATTTCGCAGATTCGTAAGGAGCAAACGAAGTTTGCGACGGCATAGCGATTGCTACGGCGATAGTCGTCAATCGCGTCCGCTGTGCCGTAGGCCAGCCTTTGTGCCGATATTTCGGCACAAAGAAAAAACCTATGCACACTTTTTGTGTGCATAGGTTTTTTGGTTTGGTGGAGATAAGCGGATTCGAACCGCTGGCCTCCTCGTTGCGAACGAGGCGCTCTACCAACTGAGCCATACCCCCGAAACGTATATCCGCTTAATATCGGACAACGTTAATAATATATCATTTTTTAATAAAATTTTCAACTGTTTTTATCGCATATTTTTTATTTTATCAAAATTTTTTAATTTTGTTCTTTTAATTTACGCCTTATCCTATTTAAATGCCGCTCGAATAATCCCCCGTCGATAAATTCCGCCATTACGTACTGGTCGAAGGCGGGCACGGTGCAGGAATAAAACCCCAACTTGTCTTTATACTCCTTTAACAATTCGTCGGGCAAAACCATATACCCCATACGCATAGACGGGGCGATACTGCGCGAAAAGGTGTTAAGATAAATCACACATTTCCCGCCGCTTAAAGAATACACCGTTTCCACGGGCTTTGCGCCGACCGCAAATTCCGAATCGATATCGTCTTCCACGATATAGCCGTTTCTTTCTTTCGTCCACTCAACGTACTCTAACCGTTTAATATAGTCGGCGGTAATCCCCGTAGGATAACTGTTGAAAGGTGTTATATGTAAAACGGTAGCCTTGCTGTTTTTTAACTCTTCGGCGAGTATGCCGTTTTCACCCATTTTAAGAAATTCGCATTTCGCGCCCGAAGTCTCTATCACCTTGCTTATCTTCTCGTAAGACGGGTATTCTAACCCGTAAATTCTGTTCCGCCCTAAAAGCGCCACTATCATACCGTAAAAATATTCCGAACCCGAACCGATTATTATATTTTCGTAATCGACATCCATACCGCGGTATCTGTATAAATACCCGCTTATCGCTTTGCGTAGTTCCAAGCACCCGAACGCGGGCGGCTTAATCAGTAGCACCCTGTCGTATTCGGTGATAACTTTACGCATTATCTTTGATAGAGACGAAAAACGGAAATCCACTTCCGCCACGTTCGTGCTTGGCAACAGCGCCGCCGCACGGCTTTTATCCGCGCGCTCCCCCGTCGTTCCGCCAACGTAAAACCCGCTGCGTTCTTTGGAATATACGTACCCTTCGTCGATTAAAAGTCTGTACGCCGCGTCCACCGTTATAACGCTTACACCTATCCGTTCCGCAAGCGCGCGCTTTGAGGGCAACTTGTCCCCAAGCGCCCTTTTACCCGATATAATATCCTTTTTCAACTCTTCGTAAAGCGTTTCGTACAACGGCTTTACGCCCTGTTTTTTAAGTTTTCCACTTATCATCTGGTTATATAAAATTTTCCTTTTGTGGTTATTGAATATTATCAAAATATATTGTATAATGAAACGGAAAATTTGTCAAGGGGGCAGCGGCGTGAAAATATCTGTCAGAAAAATAACGTTTACCGCAATGCTTGCGGCAATCACCGCGGCGCTGTGTTCGTTTCATATACCGCTGGGATTTGCGAACCTTTATTTGGTCGACGTCGCTATCTGTGCCATCGGGATACTTTTGCCGCCCTTATCTGCCGCCGCGGCGGGCGGAATAGGCGCGTTTTTGGGCGATTTGATTTTTTATCCGCAGGCAATGGTGGTTTCGCTTATAGTGCGTGCGGTACAAACCGCTGTAATCTCCGTCTTTTCGCATTACGTTATGCGTAAAAAACCCGTAATAGCGACTATTATCGGGTGCGTGATAGGTGCGCTTATTATGGCGTTCGGGTACTCCTATTTTGCGGTGCTTTTTTATTCGAGTATAGAATACGCCGCAAGTAAATTTCCCTTAGAACTTTTACAGGCGGCTGTGGGCGTAGTAATCGCCGTCCCCCTGTGCTATAAATTCCGATTAAAAGAAATGTTCGGGCAATATATCGGAAAAGACAACCAACAATTAAAATAATTTTTTAACTATAATCGCATAGTAAACCGCGGGCTGCCGAAACGGCAGCCCGCGGTTTATGTTAAATCATTTTTTTAAGTTCTTCTAAAGATTGCTGTATGTTTTCTATCACCTTTTTTTTGTCCTGCGAATAATAAAAATCCTGCTGTACTCTCCCTACCAGATAATCGATTGAAACGTTAAAAAAATCCGCAAGCCGTATAAGCGCATCGCTGTCGGGTTTGGACTTGCCCGTTTCGTAATTAGAAATAGTCCGTTGGTCTATCCCTACCATTTTCGCAAGGTCGCTTTGCCGCAAATCTCTGTCTTCCCTTAAATCTCTTATCCTGTTCATATCTCCGTTCTCCCGTTTTATTCTACTAATAATTTGGTAAAAACGTTTGACATAGAAATATTTATCATTTATAATTCTTTTATACTAATATTTTAGTATAAATAAGGGATTTAAGCACAATTTTGGTTAAAAAGGAGTGTTTTTATGAAAAAATTTTGGCTTACGTTGGTTTTGTGCCTTACTTGCGCTTTCTGCGCGGTAGGCTTTACGGGGTGCAGCGGCGGCGCGGTGGAATTTAAAATAAATTTCGTCGTGGACGGCGAAATTTATGCAACAGTAAATACGAACGGTGCGGAAACTATAAAAATGCCCGATAACCCCACGAAAGACGACTATACTTTCGACGGCTGGTTTTGGGATAAGGACGTTTGGGAAAAACCGTTTACCGCAAACAGCCTTTTAGACGCGCCCCTTTCTTCCGATATGAGTGTTTACGCAAAATGGAAATCTAATCACAACTTTATAGAGCAAATAACTAAACAACCCACTTGCACGGAAAAGGGCGAAAAAACTTTCACTTGCGAGTGCGGGTATAGTTATACGAAAGAAATAAATGCGTTAGGACATAAATTTACTAACTACGTTTCGGATAATAACGCGACTTATGAGAAAGACGGCACGAAAACCGCCGTTTGCGACCGCGGTTGCGGCGCAACGGATACGATAACCGACGTAGGTTCTAAACTGCCCGAAATAACGGAATATTTTGAAAAACGGCAAGACGGTACGTATTACGGCAAAGTTTATAATACCACTAATACCTTTGATTTTACGGGCAAGATAGATTACGACGGCGAATATCTTGTGTGCACCGACGCGGCTTGCAGACAACCCCTTGCCGATAATAAAACGAGCCTGAACGTGGGCGATAATACTTTTTATATCCTTTACGATAACGGTAATAAAGCAACGGCAACCGTGCGCCGCCGTGCAATTTGCACAGTAACGTTTGATACGGCAAACGGCACGACTGTCGCCCCGCAGACGGTGGAAGAAGATAGAAGAACACCCGCGCCAAAAAATCCTATGCGGCTTGGATATACCTTTAACGCTTGGGATTACGATTTTAACAAACCGATAAGCGAAAATACTACTATCACGGCGTTATGGAACGCAAATACGAATACGCCGTATAAAGTTGAATACTATTTGCAGAATTTAGAAAATGACGAATATACTTTGCAGGAAAACGATACGGAAAATTTAACAGGCACTACCGACACGACCGCTACGGCAACCACAACTAAAACTTACGAACATTTTACAGTTATAGAAAGCACCGCGTCCGCTAATATTAACCCCGACGGAACTACGGTTTTAAAATTTTATTATAATTTAGATACATATACTGTAAAAATTCTTGCAAGCAATGACGATATTTCATTAAGTAATACTTTTAACGGACAATATAAATACGGTTATGTTATACCAGAAATTCAAGTAAATGTCAAACTCGGTTACAATTGCGACAATGAATTTGTGACGGAAGATTCCACAATACCATCTTTCACAGTAGATAAAAACATAAATTACGTTGCAAATTGTTCTGTTAAAGAAGAGATGTTAAATTTTAATTTTACGTCAACCGTTACTGCCTGTACAATTACGGGCATAAAAGATAAAACGATAACCAAAATAATTATACCCGATTACATTACGAGCATAGGAAGTTATGCGTTCAATGGTTGTAGCAGTTTACCGAATATAACAATACCCGACAGCGTTACGAGTATAGGACATGGTGCATTTTGTGGTTGCTTCAATTTAACGAGTATAATAATACCAAACAGTGTTACAACTATAAGTATTCAGGCATTCTACGGTTGTAGCGGTTTAACAAGTATAACGATACCTGATAAGGTTACGCGTATAGAAACAAATGAGTTCCTTGATTGCAGTAGTTTAACAAGTATCACAATACCCGACAGCATAACAAGTATAGGAAGTGGTGCGTTCCAGAATTGTATCCGTTTAACCAGTATAACTTATAAGGGTACGATAGCACAATGGCAAGCAATAAACAAAGATAACGTTTGGAAAAATAGAGTCCCGTCAAGTTGTAAAGTCCATTGTACAGACGGAGATTTATATATATAAAAGGCTTTAACTCTCAAAAAATTAAATCGAGAGTAAATATAAATAAGAAAAGGAGAAAAAATATGGAAAAAATTTTATTATTAAGAACTGCGTACATGAAATCTTATGAAGGTAAAACTGCGGACGATATCCCTATAAACGGTGGTTCTTACGTTAAAGAACACGAAGACGGTGCGGAACATACGAATTTCAAAATATATGATGACGGCAAATGCCGCGGTTTTGCCGAGCCTATGCATTTCAATGGTAAACGCAAACAAATAAAACTTGAACGCATAGACAAGTCTTTCGCAGGGAAAGATAGTGCAGACGGCATAACGGTAGTGTGGTGCGCGACAGCCAAAAAGGACGGCACAATCGTTACGGGTTGGTATAAAAATGCGACTGTTTTCAGAACAGTGCAGGAGAAAGATGGCAATTTATTTAACGTTATTACAGACAGCAAAAATATCATCCGTATCCCCGAAGAAAAACGAAATTTTGCAATAAATAAATCAAACACGGGTTTTATGTTCGGTAGAAGTAGTATAAGATATATTGAAAACGAACAAAATTATAAAAAAATAAAAGATTATATGGACGATTATATAAAATCACAATTAAAATGATAAATTAGCAATTTTAACTTTTGCTATAATCTCCCCCGCCGAACGGAAAATCCGTTCGGCGGGGGTTTTGCTGTCATTGCGAACCGACCTGCCTGACGGACAAATGAAGCAATCTCGGAGATTGCCACGATTGCTATGCAATCTCGCAATGACAAATGGTAAAATAAACCCTTTTACCAGCCTTCCCCTATAAGGGGACACGGGGGAACACGAGATTTATATTGACGGAAAGCCGTTTTGGTGTTAAAATAAAAGTATGATAGACGAAATCGATTACAAAGAACCGTCCTGCGCGCTGTGCGGCGGTAAAGAATTTTATAATCCCGAACTTGCTACCGCAAAAGGGCGTATCCCCGTTAAGCGCGTTATCGAAAAGGTGGACGAGTATTATAACAAAAACGACCTTATGGGCGCAAAACGGCATTTAGAGTACTGGGAAAAAGAAGCGAACGCGTTAAACGATTTTAACGGCGAACTTTCCGTAGTAGACGAACTACTCGGGCTTTACCGCAAAAACGGCGATAACGAGAACGCTTTGCGCGTACTAGAACGCGCACTTATTCTCGTTGACAAGTTAGAGTTAAAAGACACGGTATCGGGCGCAACCGTTTACTTAAACGCCGCTACGACCTATAAAGCGGTTGGCAAAGCGGACAAAGCCCTTCCCCTATACGAAAAAACGCTTGCAATCTACACGGCGAATTTGGACGAAAGCGACGTGCGGTTTGGTGGATTTTACAACAACTATGCGTTGGCGCTTACCGACGCGGGCGAGTTCGATAAAGCCGAACAGTGTTATTTAAGCGCGATAAAGGTTATGGAAAAGGCGGTGGGCGGCAAGCCCGACCTTGCAATAACCTACGTAAATCTCGCGCACCTTTACGACACGGCAAACAAGGCGGAAAAAATCACCGACTGTATGTTTACAGCGTATAATCTGTTGAACGACGAAGAAAACGTTAAAAACGGGTACTACGCTTACGTTTTAAGTAAGTGCGCGCCGAGTTTTAAGTATTTCGGCTACGACAAAATAGCAAGCGATTTTTTTAAGGAGGCGAAAGAGATTTATGAACGGTCTTGAACTTTCACGCGAGTTTTACAATCAATACGGAAAGCCTATGCTTGAAAAGGAGTTCGCGGATAAACTCGGCGAAATTGCCGTGGGGCTTGCGGGCGAAGGTTCGGAGTGTTTGGGCTACGACGACGAATTATCGCGCGACCACGATTTTGAAGCGGGTTTTTGTTTATGGATAACCAAAGAAGCGGAAAAAGAATACGGCTTTAAATTAGAGCGCGCATACGCAAAACTCCCCAAAGAGTTTATGGGCGTTAAAAGGCAGACGGTATCCCCCGCGGGCGGGAACAGGCGCGGCGTTATAGTTATCGACGATTTTTACACCAAACTTTTAGGCGCGCCCAACGCACCCGACAGCATAAAGCGCTGGCTTTACACCCCCGCGTCATCGCTCCGTGCGGCAATATCCGGCGAAGTGTACCGCGACGATTTGGGTAAGTTTTCCGCCGTACGCGAAGAACTTAAAAAAGGCTACCCCGAAGACATACGCCGCAAAAAGATTTCCGCGCACGCGGCGGTTATGGCGCAGTCCGGCACTTATAATTACGAACGTTTAATAAAACGCGGAGAAACGGGCGCGGCAAGCCTTGCGCTTTTCGAGTTCGTAAAACACACCGTATCGGTAATTTATCTTTTAAACAACGTATACGAACCCTTTTACAAGTGGGCGTACCGCGGTATGCGCGACCTACCTATTCTTTCCGACCTTGAATTTGCGCTGACGGGCTTAACCGAACTCGGCAATTCCCGAAAAGAAGCGATGGAAAAGCGGGAAATTATACAGGACATAGCGACTATGATAACCGACGAATTCAAAGCGCAGAAAATTACAACCGCCACCTGCAACAATTTAGACACGCACGCCTTTTCGATTGCCGACACGATAGAAAACTCCGAACTCCGAAATATGAATATTTTTGACGGAGTTTAAAAGTCGTGTGCGTTTTACTGTGATTTATAGAGATTGCCACGATTGCTTTGCAGTCTTGCAATGACAAAACCGCCGCCGTCGCTTTACTTGCGACGGCGGCGGTTTTGTATGCGTTTTTTACGTTTACGCAGTTATTCCGAACGGAGTGCCACGACGGGGTCTTTATTCGCCGCTATTCGGGCAGGAATTACGCCCGCTATCAGCGTCAGAACGAAACTAACTATTACAAGAACAGTCGCGTCTGCCACCCGCAGCGCGGCTATACTGCCCGCATTTTCAATAAACTTGCCTATTATAAGGTTTATAGGGATAGTCAAAAGATAAGAAACCGCAACGCCAAGTAGCCCCGCGAACAGCCCGATAAGGAAAGTTTCCGCATTGAATATGCGCGAAATATCCTTCTTTCTCGCACCGATAGACCTTAAAACGCCTATTTCCTTGGTGCGTTCCACAACCGACACGTATGTTAT
>CAMOVY010000010.1 GCA_946627905.1 uncultured Clostridia bacterium | reverse complement strand
TACTTGCGATACCGCCCGTATGGAAGGTACGCATGGTAAGCTGAGTACCCGGTTCGCCGATGGACTGTGCCGCGATAATACCGACCGCTTCGCCCACCTGAACGGGATTGTTGTTGGACATATTCTTGCCGTAGCACTTGGCGCATACGCCCGTTTTGGACTTACAGGTGAATACGCTTCTTATTTCCACTTCTTCGACGCCCGCTTTGACTATTCTGTCAGCGTCGTCTTCGCTAATCATTTCGCCCGCACTAACCAGCACTTCGCCCGAAACGGGGTCTACTACGTCGTTTATTACGAATCTGCCCGCAATTCTGTCGCGCAAGTCTTCGATTATCTCGCCCTTGCTGCCTTTGATTGCGGAAACTTTTATGCCTTTAGGCGCTTCGCCAAGTTCTGCAAAACAGTCGTCTTCCTGAACGATGACTTCCTGCGAAACGTCGACAAGCCTACGGGTTAAATAACCGGAGTCCGCCGTCTTTAACGCGGTATCCGCAAGACCTTTTCTTCCGCCGTGCGAAGAAATAAAGTATTCGAGAACGGAAAGCCCTTCGCGGAAGCAGGATTTAACGGGGATTTCGATTGTTTTACCGTTCGGGTCGGTCATAAGTCCGCGCATACCCGCAAGTTGCTTAATCTGGTCGATAGAACCACGCGCACCGGAGTTAGCCATCATAAGTATCGGATTGAACTCGTCAAGCGTAGCCTGCAGTTTGACGGACACGTCGTCCGTTGCCTTTTTCCAGATTTCAACGACCTTTTTATATCTTTCGTCGTCGGTGATAAAGCCTTTCTTGTAAAGGTTTTCTACCTTTAAAACGTGCTCTTCCGCGTCTTTTAAGATAGCGGGCTTTTCCTTTGGCATATGCATATCGAACACGCTGGTGGTAATAGCGCCGATGGTCGAATATCTGTACCCTAACGCCTTTATCTTATCGAGAACGTCCGCCGCACAACTTGCGCCGTGGCGCTTAAAGCACGCGCCGACGATTTTCTGCAAATCTTTCTTGCCCGCGGGTTCGCCTTTCTTTTTCTTATCGGTACTGCCGTCGATTTCGTATTTTAAGAAATCTTCGTCGGTACTCCTTTCGGTAAAGCCCAAATCCTGCGGAATCGCTTCGTTGAATATTATTTTACCGACGGACGCTTTAATTCTGCCCGAAACGGTTCTGCCGTCCGCGGTTTCCACCGTTCTTCTGACGATTATTTCGTCCTGAAGACCGATTTTACCCGTCTGGTACGCCATAACCGCTTCTTCGGGCGAAGAGTAGGAAACGGTGTATTCGGGAACGCCGTAAAGCGTGCCGTTTTCGTCTTTTCTACCCTTTTCGTTATATCTTTCGCCTATGCGACGACGGATAAGGGTTAAATAGTAAGAACCCATAACCATATCCTGCGTAGGACTCATAACCGGCTTACCGTCGGAAAGTTTTAATATGTTGTTGGACGCAAGCATCAAAAATCTCGCTTCCGCCTGCGCTTCTATGGACAGCGGAACGTGTACAGCCATCTGGTCGCCGTCGAAGTCGGCGTTGAACGCGCCGCAGACCAACGGGTGAAGTTTTATCGCCCTGCCTTCTATAAGCACGGGTTCGAAAGCCTGTATCGAAAGTCTGTGCAGCGTAGGCGCACGGTTAAGTAAAACGGGGTGGTCTTTAATGACGTCCTCAAGAACGTCCCAAACGACCGTTTTCATTTTTTCTACCGTACGTTTTGCGTTTTTGATGTTGTGGCAGATGTTGTTTTCAACGAGTTTCTTCATTACGAAAGGCTTAAACAACTCTATTGCCATTTCTTTGGGAAGTCCGCACTGATACAGTTTAAGTTCCGGACCTACGACGATAACCGAACGACCGGAATAGTCGACACGCTTTCCGAGCAGGTTTTGACGGAAACGCCCCTGCTTACCGCGGAGAATATGCGAAAGGGATTTAAGCGCCCTTGGGCTTGCGCCTACCGACGGTTTGCCGCGCCTGCCGTTGTCGATTAACGCGTCTACCGATTCCTGAAGCATACGCTTTTCGTTTCTTATGATTATTTCGGGCGCGCCGAGTTCCATAAGTTTCTTTAAGCGGTTGTTTCTGTTTATTACCCTGCGGTAAAGTTCGTTTAAATCGGAAGTCGCAAACCTGCCGCCGTCAAGTTGCACCATCGGGCGGAGTTCCGGCGGAATTACGGGCAAAACGTCTAATATCATCCACTCGGGACGGTTGCCGCTCTTTCTGAACGCTTCTATAATGTCTATACGCTTAACCGCGCGGAGACGGCGTTGCCCCGAACTGTTTTCGTCTATGATTTTTTTGGTTTCAACACTCTCTTTGTCAAGGTCTATCGCCATCAGAAGTTCTTTAATGGCTTCCGCGCCCATACCCGTTTTGAAAGAACCTACGCCGTATTTTAATTCGGCGTCCTGTTTTTCCTTATCGCTTATGACCTGTTTATACAGTAAATCGGTAGTGCCCGGGTCTAATACGACGTGGCTTGCAAAGTACAGTACCTGTTCTAACGCCTTGGGGCTCATATCCAGCATAAGACCTATTCTTGACGGAACGCCCTTAAAGTACCATATATGCGATACGGGGGCGGCAAGTTCGATATGCCCCATACGGTCTCTACGAACTTTACTCTTGGTAACTTCTACGCCGCACTTGTCGCAGATAACGCCTTTATAGCGGATGCGCTTATATTTCCCGCAGTGGCACTCCCAGTCCTTGGTCGGTCCGAAAATCCTTTCGCAGAAAAGACCGCCCATTTCGGGTTTCTGGGTTCTGTAATTTATCGTTTCGGGCTTTGTTACTTCGCCGTAAGACCAACTTCTGATTTTCTCGGGCGAAGCAACGCCTATCTGAATTGAATCAAAATTATTAAGTTCAAACATAACGCTTCTCCTTATTCGTTATCCTCGTCGTCCCAATCGTCGTCCAAAAGGCTGCCGTCGGGAATCGTGGTGTCGATTTCGTCATCGTCGTCTTCTAACATCGAAAAACCTTCGTCGCTTAAATCGACTTCTTCGTTATCGACAAATATGTCTTCGGTATCTGCCGTGTCTTTGAAATCGTCGACGATGGAAACTTCTTCCTTGGTCTCTTTCTCTTTGAACGTCGGCATATCGTCGTTCTCGCTTTCGATAAGTTCTTTAAGCGAAATTTCTTCTTTGTTTTCGGTAAGAACTTTTACGTCAAGCGCCAAAGACTGCATTTCTTTAAGGAGAACCTTAAACGCTTCGGGAATTCCCGGTTCGCTTATGTTCGTGCCTTTTACTATGGATTCGTAAGTTTTGAAGCGCCCCGCGATATCGTCCGATTTAACGGTCAGAATTTCCTGTAAAATGTGCGCCGCGCCGTAGGCTTCTAACGCCCAGATTTCCATTTCGCCGAAACGCTGTCCGCCGAACTGCGCTTTACCGCCCAAAGGCTGCTGGGTTACAAGGCTATAAGGACCTGTCGAACGCGCGTGAATCTTATCGTCGACCAAGTGGTTAAGTTTTATCATATACATCTGACCGACGGTAACCCTGTTTTCAAAGGGTTCGCCCGTTCTGCCGTCGTAAAGTTGAATTTTGCCGTCCACTTCGCCGTCGGGATTAACTATATTGTTTTCTTTTAAGAGTTCCTTTATGTCGCTTTCGGTCGCGCCGTCGAACACGGGGGTTGCTATTTTCCAGCCGAGTTGCTTACAGACAAGCCCCAAGTGTACTTCGAGAACCTGACCGATATTCATACGCGAAGGAACGCCCAACGGGTTAAGTACGATTTGTAAAGGCGTACCGTCCGCCATAAACGGCATATCGCTTTCGGGAAGAACCCTTGAAACGACGCCCTTGTTTCCGTGGCGGCCCGCCATTTTATCGCCGATACCGATTTTACGTTTCTGCGCGATATATACTCTTACGAGTTTGTTTACCCCGGGGGGCAACTCGTCCTTATTCGCTCTCGTGAATATCTTTACGTCAACGACTATACCGCTTTCGCCGTGCGGAACGGTAAGCGAAGTATCTCTTACTTCTCTCGCCTTTTCGCCGAAGATTGCGCGTAAAAGCCTTTCTTCGGGGGTAAGTTCGGTTTCGCCTTTCGGGGTAACTTTACCGACCAAGATACTTCCGCTGGTAACTTCCGCACCGACGCGGATAATACCGTCTTCGTCAAGGTCTTTTAAAGCGTCTTCGCCGACGTTCGGAATATCTCTCGTGATTTCTTCTTCGCCAAGTCGCGTATCGCGCGACTCGATTTCGTATTCTTCTATATGGATAGTGGTAAACACGTCTTCTCTCACGAGTTTTTCGGAGAGAAGTATAGCGTCTTCGTAGTTATAACCTTCCCAACTCATAAAGCCGACTAAAATGTTGCGGCCAAGCGCGAGTTCGCCGTTCTTGGTCGAAGGTCCGTCGGCAATGGTCTGACCTTTTTCCACCTTTTCGCCCTTGTCGACGATAGGTCTTTGGTTAAGACAAGTGCCTTGGTTGCTGCGCTCGAACTTTTTGAGTTTGTATTCTCTGTCCGTGCCGTCTTCTTCGGTAATCACGATTAAATCGCTTGCAACACTCTTGACAACGCCCGCTTCTTTGGCGTTTACCATAACGCCGGAATCGTACGCGATGCGGCGCTCTATACCCGTGGCGACTATAGCGTTTTCGGGGCAAAGCAAAGGAACTGCCTGACGTTGCATGTTAGAACCCATCAGGGCGCGGTTGGTATCGTCGTTCTCAAGGAACGGAATAAGCGCCGTAGCAACCGATATAAGTTGTTTGGGCGACACGTCCATATAATCTATGTTTTCTTTTACGTCTTCGGTAATGTCCGCACGTCTGCGGCAGGAAACGCGGTCGCGCGCGAAATATTTGTTATCGATAAGCGGTTCGTTAGCCTGCGCTACGGTGAAATTGTCTTCTTCGTCCGCAGTCAAGTAATCGACGTGCTCGCTGACTACGGTGGAAATAGTACCGTCGTCGTTTAAAGTATGTTCCACTTTTCTGTACGGGGATTCTATAAACCCGTACTCGTTGACCTGCGCGTAAGACGTAAGCGAAGTGATTAAACCTATGTTCTGACCTTCGGGGGTCTCTATCGGACACATTCTGCCGTAGTGCGTGTAGTTGACGTCGCGGACGTCGAAAGTCGCCCTGTCGCGATTGATACCGCCGGGGCCTAACGCCGAAAGTTTACGCTTGTGCGTAAGTTCCGCTATGGGGTTGGTCTGGTCCATAAACTGCGAAAGTTGCGACGAGCCGAAGAATTCCTTTATCGCCGAGCTTACGGGACGGACGTTGATTAAGCCCTGCGCCGAAACCTCCTTGGGGTCTTGCGTCGCCATACGTTCTTTGATAACGCGCTCGAGCCGTGCGATACCTATACGGAACTGGTTCTGCAAAAGTTCGCCGACCGAACGCACGCGGCGGTTGCCCAAGTGGTCGATTATATCCACCGAATTAAGCCCGAAATTCAAATCAAGGTTAACGGATACCGAAGCGACTATATCGTCTACGGTTATGTGTTTATGATTGAGTTTATCGAGCAAAACTCTTATGTCTTTTTTGCCTTCGATAGTCAAAGGCTCTTTTATATCTTCCTGTAAAAGTTTGTAGAACGCCACGCACGCGTTTACGAACTTAATGCGCGTTTCTTTGGCTTTTAAAGCGTTCTTCTTGTCTTCGGGTTTTTCTTCGCCTTCGGGAATTTCCGCGTCGTCTATATAGAAGAAACCGTTGATTTCTTTACGCAAAATCTCCGCCGTTTCTTCCACGCCCTTTTCGGCGGCGGTCTCGTTAACGAGTGCCGAGAATTTTACCATCGGATAGTACACGTAGTCCAAAAGTCCGAACACTTTGGGATCTTTGCCGAAAGCGCTCTTGAAACTTACCACGTTGTTGCCGATTATTTTATGTCTTACGCCGTTAATTTCGGTGTAGAATTCGTTAATACCCGCGTTTTGGATATCTTCCGCCTGCGACTTGTTGATAACGTCGCCCGCGCGCGCTAAAATCTCGCCGTCCGCGGAAATAATATCGTCCGCACTCTTTAACCCGACGATACGCACGCCGAGACGGAGACGTTTATTGAATTTGTATCTGCCGACGCGCGCCAAATCGTAGCGCCTTGCGTCGAAGAATATGTTTTTAAGGTGCTGTCTTACCGCGCTGTCGGTCGGAATTTCCGCCGGACGTAAACGGCGGTACAATTCGACTAAACCTTCGTTTTCCGATTTCGCGGAATCCTTCGCCGCGGTGTTTACTATCATCTCGTCGCCGTCGTAGAGCGTGTTAAGCGCTTCGTCAGTACCAAAACCCAACGCCCTTAAAAGCACTGTCGCGGTGATTTTTCTCGTTCTGTCGACGTGAACCCAAAGTACGCCTTGGGAATCCTGTTCGAATTCCAGCCACGCCCCGCGCGACGGCTGAACGGTGGTTTCGAAGAGTTTTTTACCCGACTTGTCCACCTGCACCTTGTTGGTAACCCCCGGGGAGCGTACGAGTTGCGACACGATAACCCTTTCCGCGCCGTTAATTATAAACGAACCGTTGTCGGTCATCAGCGGGAAGTCGCCCATAAACACGTCTTGGTCCATAACTTCGTCGGTAACTTTATTTACAAGCCTTACCTTAACGCGAAGCGGAAGCGCGTAAGTCGCGTCCCTGTCGCGGCACTCTTTTTCGCTGTACTTGGGCGTTCCGTCTAAACTGTGGTCCAAAAAATACAGTTCGAAGTGGTCCGAATAGTCGGTAATGGGTGAAAAATCTTCTAGGACTTCGCTTATCCCTTCGCGAATAAACGCGTCGTAGGAATCCTTCTGAATCTGGACAAGATAAGGAAGTTCGATTGCTTCTTTGATTTTGCTGAACGTCTTTCTTCTAATCTTGCCGCACTCAATCTCGGGTAGTTTACGTGTCATTAAAACACACTCCTTATTAAAAATTCTTTTTGTCAAGGGTTTACAAACGCAAAAATTTGTTGTATAATTACGTTAACTTGACGATATCGGTTAAATCTATCGTGTTTTTCTACGGTTTTCCGTCAAAAAAAACCCTAAAATTCAGCGTTTTTTCCGTAAAAATGCGCTAAAACTCGATATTAACCTATCATAATGCATTATATAATGTTATCCTAAATCGTCAAGGTTGTCAAGCGATTGAAAAAACTTTTTGAAAATTTTTTAAAAAACCCGTTTTTTCGACGAAAATCGTTAAAATCAAATCAAATAAAAGGACGATTATGAGAATAGACAAATTTTTAAAGGTTTCAAGGCTACTTAAGCGCAGAACGGTAGCGGGCGAAGCGGCAAAGGGCGGCAGGGTTAAAATAAACGGCAAAACGGTAAAACCCGCGCACGAAGTGAAAGTCGGCGATATCGTGGAATTAGGTTTTGCTAGCGGCACTATAACTTTCCGCGTTCTCGCAATAAAAGAAACGATTAAAAAGGAAGAAACTTCTTCCCTTTACGAAATAATTTCGGAATAAATTTTTACGGTAATACTTATGAAAGAAAAAATCACGGTGATTATCGCCGCCGCGGGTAGCGGCGAGCGGGCGAAACGGAGTAAAAACAAAATTTTAGAAGACGTCGGCGGCGTTAGCGTAATACGCAAAACGTTCGACGCGTTTTACTCGTCAAAACTTATAAACGAATATATAGTCGCGGCAAAACAGGAAGACGCGGAAGAAATAAAATCGCTTCTTCCCCCGTTCGTAAAAATTGTAAACGGCGGCAAAACGCGCACGGAATCGGTTAAAAACGCGCTGGCGCTTACCACCGGCGATATAGTGCTTATTCACGACGGGGCGCGCCCGTTCGTTCCCGAACAAGTTATACGCGACTGTATCGACAGTGCGATAAAATACGGTAGCGGCGTGGCGGCAATCCCTTCGCGCGATACGGTGGCTGAAAAATCGGAGAACGCGCCCCGCTATCTCGGTAAAAAAGATTTGCTGCTTATTCAGACGCCGCAGGCTTTTATCGCCGAAGAAATAAAGCGCGCGTACAACGTTGCGGGCGAAAAAACGTTTAACGACGACGGCGAAGTGTATTTAAATTGTTTCGGCAAACTGAATTTCGTAGGCGGCGACGCGAAAAACGTTAAACTCACCTATCCCGAAGATTTTAACACGGCAAAAGAAACCCGTTTCGGCACGGGGTTCGATTGCCACAGACTTGTAGAAAACAGGAAACTTATTTTAGGCGGCGTGGAAATCCCTTTTAACAAGGGGCTTTTAGGGCACTCGGACGCGGACGTACTTACCCACGCTATAATGGACGCGATTTTATCCGCCTGTTGCTTGCGTGATATAGGCTTTTGGTTTCCCGATACCGACGAAAAGTACAAAGGCGCTAATAGTATGAAATTACTCGCCGAAGTGTTGCGTATGATACACGAAAAAGGTTTTACAGTTGACAGCGTTTCAGCGGTAATCATGGCGGAAAAGCCCAAACTGTTAAAACATATCCCCACAATAACAGAAAACCTTGCGACGGCGCTCAATATATCCCCCGACAAAGTGGGAATAACGGCAACGACGTTAGAAGGCTTGGGATTTGTCGGCAGAGAAGAAGGCATTTGCGTACACGCAAACGCGGTAGTTGTAAAAGAGTAAAATATAATTTTGTGGCTTGTCGTTGCGAGCGAGCGTGGCGTTCCCGAATAGCATGTCATTGCGAAATTGCGTAGCAATTGTGGCAATCTCATAATATAAAGCGCGACGAGATTGCTTCGCCTGCCCGTCGCTGTATACCACTCTCGCAATGACATAACCCGTGTTCCCTAGCAGGGAACACGGGTTTTATAATGTATTTAATTTGTTTTTATAACCGTTAAACGACATAGAAACGAGCAAGACAAGGCTCGCAAGAATTTTGGCTGAAATAGACCTTTTCGGTCATTGAAGTCAAAATTCGTAGCAGTAAACGCAGTATTGCGACGTTTATCTGTCGTTTAACACCGCTTTTATTCGCCTTACTCCCGCCGATGAACTTTCTTCTTTAGTGATTTTAAATACGCCGAGTTCCGCGGTGTTGTTTACGTGCGGACCGCCGCAAATCTGCTTGTCGACGTTTCCTATCGTATATATAGAAACTATTTCGTCTTGCGATTTTGGATTGAATACGCCGTACGCGCCTTCCGCTATCGCTTTGTTATACGGTAATTCGCTGCGTACCACGTCGATTTTCGCCGCTATCGCGTCGTTTACGAATTTTTCGAGTTCTTTTAACTCTTCGTCGGTCATCTTGTGGTCGCAGTTAAAGTCGAAACGCATACGCTCTTCGTTGATATTAGAACCCTTTTGTTCGGTCTTATTCCCGAACATTTTACGTAGCCCCGCAAGCATAATGTGCGTTGCGGTATGATAGCGGGTAGTCATCTCCGTTCTTTCGGTTAAACCGCCCTTGGCAGAACCCGCCTGCGCCTTACTTACTTCCTGATGCACGCGGAAGGCTTCCGCAAAGCCCTTCTCGTCGACGGTTATGCCCTTTTCTGCGGCGAGTTCTTTGGTAAGTTCCAGCGGAAAGCCGAACGTATCGTACAATCTGAACGCCTGCTTACCCGTCATCTCCGTTTCTGGGATATAAGACGGGTCTTTTTCCTTCATAAACGCGTTTTTGCGTTCCATACCCGTTATGCACTTTTCAAACTCTTTGATGCCGGCGGCAAGGGTTGCCTGAAATTTTTTGGTTTCCTTTTCAATCTCGTCTAAAATATAGTTTTCCTTTTCGATAAGCAAGGGGTATGCCGTATCGTAGACCTGTTCTATAAACACCTTTGCAACGCCTATCATCTCGGCGGCGTCTACACCCAAATCTCTGCAATATCTTATCGCGCGGCGCAAAAGTCTTCTTAAAATATACCCCGCGCCGGTATTCGACGGAAGTATCCCGTTCACGTCGCCTATAAGCATAACCGAAGTACGGGTGTGGTCGGCGATAATACGCATAGCCTTTCTCGCCTTTTCATCCGCGTCGTAATCTTTGCCCGAAACCTGTTCGAGATACTTAATCGCGCCAGCAAACAAGTCGGTTTTGTACCCGTCGTCAAAGCCGTTTAAAAACAGCAGCAGCCTGTCCAGCCCGAACCCCGTGTCAACGTTCTTGTTTGAAAGTTCTTCGTAGCCGTCCGCCGTCTTTTTATACTGCATATACACGTCGTTGCCGATTTCCACGTAGCGACCACTCGTTAAAAAGTCCTTTGAATCCCCCTTGCCGTCTCTGGGATAAAACCACTCGTTATCAGGTCCGCAAGGCGTGCCGACAGTGCCTTCTAATTCCCACCAGTTGTCTTTTTTAGGCAAAAAGAAAATGTTTTCTTCTCTTATGCCGAGAGATTTAAGTAGTTCCGCCGTTTCGGTATCGCGCGGGGCTTTATCGTTCCCCTCGAACACCGTAGAACAGATTTTATCTTTATCGAACCCGAATTCTTTTGTCAAAAGTTCAAAAGTCCACGCGGTTTTTTCCTTTTTAAAGTAATCGCCGAGCGACCAGTTGCCCATCATTTCAAAAAAGGTAAAGTGCGTAGCGTCGCCGACAGACTCTATATCCACCGTTCTCACGCAGCCCTGAACGTTGCAAAGCCGCGTTTTGCCCGACGGGTGGGGTTTTCCTAAAAGATAAGGCATTAAGGGTTGCATACCCGCCACGTTGAACATAACGCCCGTAGTTCCGTCGCCGATTAAAGACACCGCGCCGATATTTAAGTGCCCTTTGCTTTCGTAAAATTTAATCCATTTGTCGCGTAATTGTTTAGAAGTTATCATAATTTCGCCTTTTTGCGTTTTAATTTTTTTTCGTTATAGTGTATCCGTCTTTCGCGTCTTTTATATCGTAGCCCAAAGCCGCTATCTTGTCGCGCAGCTCGTCTGACTTTGCCCAGTTTTTTTCTCTTCTGAAACTCTGCCGTTCTTCCGCTATCGCTTTCACTTCTTCGGGAATATCGCTTTCGTTCTTTTTGGCGACGCTGTTTAAAAACTCGTCCGCGGGAGTCTCAAAAAGCCCCAAAAGCGAATAAGTCTTTATAATCTGGTTTATATCCGCGCCTACGGAATTATCGCCCGCCGCAAGTTTTGCTTTTGCCGTCTTAAAGTATCCGAACAGTTGCGACAGCGCAAGTGCCGTGTTAAAGTCGTCGTCCATAGCGGCATTGAACGCGTCGTCTATATCTTTATTTTCGCCCGCTATCAAAACGCCCTTGTCTTTTACTTCTTTTATAACGGCGTAAAAACCCGTAAGGTGCTTTTCCGCTTCAGGGAACAGCGCGTCGGTAATGTTTATATCGCCGCGGTAGTTGGTAGAAAGCAACGCAAACTTGATTGTTTCGGGCGAATATTTATCCAAAAGGTCTTTTAGCAAAAGGCTGTTGCCTAAAGACTTACTCATTTTCTGCCCGTTGACTTTAATAAGCCCGTTGTGTATCCAGTATTTTACGAATTGCTTGCCTGTTAAGGCTTCGCTCTGCGCGATTTCGTTTTCGTGGTGCGGAAAGATTAAGTCCCTGCCGCCGCCGTGAATATCTATCCTTTCGCCGAAAGTCTTGTAGTTCATAGCCGAACACTCTATATGCCAACCCGGTCTGCCGTTGCCCCACGGCGACTGCCAGAACGGTTCACCCGCCTTTGCCGACTTCCACAGCGCAAAGTCCAGGGGGCTTTTTTTCATTTCGTCGTTATCGACGCGAACGCCGTCTAACGCGTCCTCCAAATTCCTGTGCGACAAATTGCCGTAAGACGGAAATTTTTCCACCGAAAAATACACGTCGCCCTTAGGGGTAGCGTACGCGTAGCCCTTTTCGACGAGTTTAGAAATAAACGCTATAATGTCGTCCATACTCTCGGTGGCTTTTATCCACACCGAAGGTTCGTCAACCTTAAGGCGGCGCATCTCCGCGTCGATTTTTTCTATCATTTCGGCGGCGTACCTGTCTGCGGGAATACCCGCATCAATAGACTTTGCTATTATTTTGTCGTCCACGTCGGTATAGTTTCTCGCATACTTAACTTTGTAGCCGCGCTTTTCGAGATACTTTCTTATAATGTCGTAGATTAGCGCCTGATACGCGTGCCCTATATGCGCTTCGCCCGAAACGGTTATGCCGCAGGCGTACATATTAACGTCGTTGCCGCTTATCGGTATAAATTCTTCTTTTCTACCAGAAAGTGTGTTAAAAATTTTCATAATATTTTAAGTCCTTGTTTTTGCCGCCTTATTTGCCTTTCTTTTCCGACTTTAATTCGTCAATCTGTTTCTGCAAATCGTAAACCTTGCCCTGAAGATTGCAAAGTTCTTCCTGCAACGGGTCGCATTTTTCCTGTTCTAAATCGGGCGTTTTTTCGCCGTTTATTCTGACGACGTGCGCGGGAACGCCGACTACCGTCGCGTACGGCGGCACTTCGCGCAAAACCACCGCATTAGCGCCGATTTTAGCATATTCGCCGACGGTAAAGCCGCCCAAAACCCTTGCGCCCGCGGAAATAATCGCGCCGCGCTTTACAGTCGGGTGGCGTTTGCCCTTTTCCTTACCCGTACCGCCTAAAGTCGCGCCCTGATAAATCACGACGCCTTCTTCCACTTCAGCGGTTTCGCCTATAACGACGCCCGCGCCGTGGTCGATAAACACGCCGCCCGCAATCTTCGCCGCGGGGTGAATTTCTATCCCCGTGAAAAACCGCGCCGTCTGACTTATCATACGCGCTAAAAGTTTGAGTTTGATTTTATAAAAAAAGTGCGCGACTCTGTGCCACGAAAGCGCGTGCACGCCCGAATAAGTCAGCCATATTTCAAACTTATTCCGTGCCGCGGGGTCGTTTTTCTTGGCGGCGTTGATATCCGCGCGTAATCTCTTAAAAAACATTTCCTTTTACCTATCTCCCGTAGATTTCCCGAAAAACTTCGGGGGCGGGATACGCGCCGACACCTCGGCGCATAGTTATACAGTATTATTCTATCACCAACCTACCGTGTTTTGCAACCGTTAAATATCAAAAGAACGGGATTTTTTGTGAATTTTTACGCCGCGTACGTAAAATTTAGTATAAAGACGGGTTTTAAGCGTTCAAAATCGTTGATTTTAGATGCGTCAAATTGTATAATGGTAATAAACAACGACTTTTTCGTTAACGGAGTTAACAATGCTTGATTTAAAAAGAATTCAGGAAGATAAAGAACATATCGCCGAACTTTTGGCAAGAAAGGGTTATAAAGCCGATTTCGACCCGATTTTAAAAGCCGATAGCGAGCGCCGCGCGATAATCGCGGAAGTGGAAAGTTATAAGGCGGAACGCAACAAGGTGTCGGCGGAAATCCCCGCCCTTAAAAAAGCGGGCAAGCCCGTAGACGAAATTTTCGCTAAAATGCGCGCTTTGGGCGAAAAAATCGCCGAACTCGACGAAAAGGCGAAAGCCTTGGAAACTCAAGTTTTCGATATGCTTGCCGTAATGCCTAATATCCCCGACGAAGACCTTTTAGCGGGTGAAAAAGAAAACAACGCCGTCGTTAAAGTTTACGGCAAAATGCCCGAATTCGATTTTAAGGCGCAAAACCACGTCGATATCTGCACCAAGTTGGGTTTAATCGACTACCAACGCGGCACGAAGTTGTCGGGCGGCGGATTCTGGCTCTATCGCGGCGACGGCGCAAGATTAGAGTGGGCGCTACTTAATTTCTTTATCTCGGAACACCTAAAAGACGGGTACGAATTTATCCTGCCCCCGCACCAACTCGGCTATAATTGCGGTTTCGGCGCAGGGCAGTTTCCCAAGTTTTCCGACGAAGTGTACTGGCTGGACGTCGACAGCGACCGCAAGAAAAACCGCTTTATGCTTCCGACGGCGGAAACTGCGCTCGTCAATATGTACGCGGGCGAGATAATAGACGAAAGCAAACTTCCTATGAAATTCTTCGCCTACACCCCCTGCTACCGTAAAGAAGCGGGTTCGTATCGCGCGGAAGAGCGCGGGATGATACGCGGGCATCAGTTCAACAAGGTGGAAATGGTACAGTACGCCCACCCCGACAAAAGCAAACAAGCGTTTGAAGAACTTGTCGGCAAGGCGTGTTCTTTAATGGATAAGTTGGGGCTGCATTTCAGACTATCAAAGTTAGCGGCGGGCGACTGCTCCGCGTCTATGGCAAGGACTTACGATATAGAAGTTTATATCCCGTCTATGGGTATTTATAAAGAAGTAAGTTCGGTATCCAACGCCAACGACTATCAGGCAAGGCGCAATAACACCAAGTTCCGCGACGCGAAAACCGGCAAAACCGCATACGTGCATACTTTAAACGGTTCGGGCTTAGCGACCAGCCGCGTGTTCCCCGCTATTATCGAACAGTATCAGAACGCGGACGGTTCGGTTAATATTCCCGAAGTTTTACAACCCTTTATGGGCGGACAAAAGATTTTAAAATAAAAATCGGTATTTGTAAAATCTCGTGTTCCCTGCAAGGGAAAGGTGGTAAGCCCGCGACAATAGTCGCGGGCTTACCAAAAGGTTTTTTATCATAGTTAACCCATTTACTACAAACGCGGTTGCAAAATTGCAACCGCGTTTGTATCTCCTATCCCCTTATAGGGGACACAAGTATTTAGAGAATATTTTTTCGCTAAAATTCCAAAACTAATAGAGTGGGCTATTTTAATTATCACGGACTAGCAAAAAAACTTATAAAAGACGGCAAACTTATCGAATACCGTTTTTTAGCCGTCTACAACGGCATAAAGGACGTACTTTTACTTATATTTAACGATAGAGTTCAC
>CAMOVY010000009.1 GCA_946627905.1 uncultured Clostridia bacterium | reverse complement strand
GCTAAACGCGGTATTTTATGTTATTATTTTTACGTAAGAAATTTTTACAGGGTGATTATGGAGAACAAATTAGCCGTGCTTGCCATAATGGTAAGCGATAACGAATCGGTAGAAACGGTAAACGCGCTACTTCACGAGTTCCGCCGCTACGTGGTGGGGCGTATGGGGATACCGTACAGACCTAAAAACGTCAATATCATAAGCGTGGTTTTAGACGCGCCCGCGGAAGCGATAAACGCGCTTTCGGGCAAAATGGGTATGATAAAAGGCGTTTCGAGCAAGGTTTTGACCGCTAAATAACTATGGATAAATTTACGTTTATAAGCGGCGCGACGGGCGGACTTGGTAAAACCTACGCGTTTTGTTGCGCCGAAAAAGGCTACAATCTGTTTTTGACGGGCAGAAGCGAAGAGAAACTTTGTGCCCTTAAACTCGATTTGAACGCGAAATTCCCCGCCGTGCGGATAGAATATTTTGCATGCGAACTGACGGACGATTTGTCGCGCAGAAAACTACTATCGTACGCGGAAGATAACGGGTTTAAGTTTGACAGAATAATAAACGTTGCGGGCGCGGATATTCAGAAAGCGTTTACGGCGTACACGCCCGAAAAGGTGTTGTTTCAAATCCGCGTAAACTGCGAAGCGGCGCTTATGCTGACGCACGGGCTGTTAAAATGCCGTGCGGACAAGTTGGAAATACTTACGGTTAGCAGTATGTCGGGCGTTTCGCCCATGCCGTACTTTGCAATTTATTCGGCTTCAAAAACGTTTTTAACTAATTTTTTCACCGCGCTGCACTACGAACTTAAAAAAGACGGGGTAAAAATTACTACCGTTTTGCCGGGGGGTATGCCTACCCGCCCCGATTTAGTAGAAGAAATCAAAAAGCAGGGGCTTGGCGGCAAACTTTCCTCAAAACCGCCGGAGTTCGTAGTGAAAAAATCGCTTAAGGCGGTAAGCAAAAACAAGTTAATATGCGTGCCGGGGGCGTTCAATAAATTTTTGTACTTTATTATGAAACTTGCGCCCAAGCGCTTGGTTTTAAAATATATCGCAAGAAGATGGAAAAACTATTCGAAAGACGCTTTTTAAAGGGAGAAAAATTATGAGTTTAGCGGACAAGGTGTTTATAGAAAACTGCAACGACATTTTAAACAACGGCGTGTGGGATACGGACAGCCCCGTTCGCCCCAAGTGGCTGGACGGCACGCCCGCGCACACCGTTAAAAAGTTCTGTATCGTAAACAGGTACGACTTATCTAAAGAGTTTCCGATTTTGACTTTAAGGCGCACGGCGTTTAAGTCGGCAATAGACGAAATTTTGTGGATATGGCAGAAAAAGTCAAACAATATTCACGATTTAAATAGCCATATATGGGACAGTTGGGCGGACGAAACGGGTTCTATCGGCAAAGCGTACGGCTACCAACTCGGCGTAAAACATAAGTATAAAGAAGGGGAGTTCGACCAAGTGGACAGGGTGCTGTTCGACTTAAAGAATAACCCGACTTCCCGCAGAATTATGACTAACATTTATACTTTTGCGGACTTATACGAAATGCACCTGTATCCTTGCGCGTATTCTATGACCTTTAACGTTTCGGGCGACACATTGAACGGCATTTTAAACCAAAGGAGCAACGACGTGGCTGTCGCCAACAACTGGAACGTAGTTCAGTACGCGGTACTGCTTCATATGTTCGCGCAGGTGTCAAACTTAAAGGTGGGCGAGTTAGTTCACGTTATAGCCGACGCGCACCTTTACGACAGGCATATTCCCGTCGTCAAAAAGATGCTTACTAACCCTGAGTATCCCGCACCCAAATTTATTATGAATAAAGATATAAAAGATTTTTACGAGTTTACGGTGGACGATTTTGCCTTAGAGAATTACGAGTATAATAAAATAGAAGAAAAATTCGAGGTGGCAGTTTAATGAAAGCGATAGTTGCGGTTGATAAAAAGTGGGGAATCGGCAAAAAGAACGATTTATTGTTTTCACTCCCCGAAGATATGAAATATTTTCGGGAAAAGACTTTAAACAAAGTCGTGGTAATGGGTTCTAACACCTTAAAGTCCTTTCCGAACGGCAAACCCCTTAAAAACAGAACTAATATAGTGCTGTTTCCGGGCGGTGAAAAACGGGACGACTGTACGGTAGTCGACAGTTTAGAAGAGTTGAAAGCGGAACTTAAAAAATACCCCGCGGACGACGTGTTTATTATCGGCGGCGCTATGTTTTATAAGACTATGCTGCCCTACTGTTCGGAAGTGTTAGCGACCAAAGTGGACGCGGACGGGGGTGCGGAAGTGTTTTATGAAAACCTTGACGAAAAGCCAACGTGGACTTGCGCGTCGGTATCAGAACCGATAGAAACTAACGGCTACACCATACGGTTTACCGTTTATAAAAATTCCGACGTGAAAGAGTTTTAACCTTTTTTAATTTAATAAAAACGCATACGATTTTTCAGCGGCGGCACTTAAAGTGCCGCCGCTTTAAGTTTAAAAAAACCGCGGGAAAATTTTTTCAAATCTTCGGTCATAAACCTATTGCAAATAAAATCCGCGGTGCTACAATGCGGTTGAATTTCGGGGGAGATATGCGGGAAATTATAGAGCGTGTGCTTGAAATAGAGAAAGAGCAAAAAAGGCGTGCGGCACATAATTATCTCGCGATATATAACTCGGGCGAAAAAAAACATTTAAAACAACTCGCCTTTCATAAGTGCCAAAAGAAAAACCGCTGGGTGTTCGGGGGAAACAGAAGCGGTAAAACCGAGTGCGGGGCTGTGGAAACGGTGTATATGGCGCGGGGCAATCACCCTTACCGCGAAAACAGAAAAAACACTTTCGGATGGGTAGTGTCCCTATCTACGCAGGTGCAAAGGGACGTGGCGCAAGCCAAAATCCTGCACTATCTTAACCCTTCGTGGATAGTCGATATAACTATGCTTTCGGGCAAAAAGGAAAGCCCTAAGTTTGGCGTTATAGACCAGATTATGGTAAAAAACGTGTTCGGCGGCATTTCGGTTATCGGCTTTAAATCCTGCGACCAAGGGCGGGAAAAATTTCAGGGGAGTTCACTTGATTACGTGTGGTTTGACGAAGAACCGCCCAAAGACGTTTACGAAGAGTGCCGTATGCGCGTTTTAGATAAAAACGGCGATATTTTCGGCACGATGACGCCGTTAAAAGGGCTTACTTTCGTGTACGAAGACATCTATTTAAACCCGTCTAATTCGCCCGATATCTGGTGCGAATTTATGGAGTGGGCGGATAACCCTTACCTTCCGCAAGCGGAAATCGACGCGCTTAACGCAACCCTTTCAAAAGAACTGCTGGAAACCAGAAGGTACGGGCGCTTTCGCGCAAACGGCGGGCTTGTGTATTCGGAGTTTGACGAGAATATTCACGTAATAGAACCGTTTAACGTGCCGCACGAGTGGTACGACAATATTTCCATAGACCCGGGGCTTAAAAACCCACTTTCTTGCCACTTTTACGCGGTGGATTACGACGGCACGGTGTACGTTATAGCCGAGCATTTCGAAGCGGAAAGAACCGTCGACTATCACGCGCAAAAAATAAAGGAAATATGCGCGCGTTTGGGTTGGCAAAAAGACGGCGGCGGAAAAATCCGCGCGCTTATAGACAGTGCGGCTAACCAGCAGACGTTATCTTCGGTAAAGAGCGTAAGCGAACTGTTTTACGAACAGGGCATAAACGTTAATCCCAACGTAAACAAAGATTTATTCAGCGGTATTCAGCGGGTAAAGCAGTATCTTCGCCCCGCCGTCGGCAAACCAAGGCTGTATATATTTTCCACCTGCGTAAACCTTATACGGGAACTTAAAAGTTATCGTTGGGGAGACGCGGACGCGCCGAAAAAGGTTGACGACCACGCGCTGGACGAACTGCGCTACTACATAATGACCAAGCCCGAAGGCGCTTCCCCGAAAAGAGAAAAAACGCTTATAGAGAAAGACAAAGACAGACTTTTCAGGAAGATTTTAAATGAGAGACGTAAATAAAAAGGGAAACGGCGACGACGTAAACGCGGCGCTTTTAAAAAAGGCGCTGGGGTTCGACGCCAAAGAAATCGTAGAAGAGTACGCGTCGGACGGCGACGGCGAAATAAGGCTTTCCAAAAAGAAGATAACGATAAAGAGCGTGCCGCCTGACGTTGCGGCGCTGAAGATGCTTTTGGAACTTAAAACGCCGCTTGCCGAATACACCGACGAACAACTTGAAGAAGAAAAACAAAGATTACTTGAAGTTATTTGCCAAAACGAAAAAAAGAAAAAGGAGAAAACAAATTGCAAAAAGACAAAAAATCCGTAAAAAAGAGCAAGGAAAAGTTTTACGAAGAACTTGTGGAAAGCGTGGAGACGGACTTCGAAAACCGCAGAAAAGCCCGCCTTAAACTCGAAAGACAATGGGAACTTAATATGAATTTTCTTATAGGCAATCAATACTGCGACGTAAATCGCCGCGGCGAGATAGCGCCCGTTGACGGCGGGTATTTCTGGCAGGAAAGAGAAGTATTTAACCATATCGCGCCCATTATAGAAACGCGGCTTTCAAAGTTTGCGGACATTTCGCCGATATTCGGGGTAAGACCTAAAACCGACGACGACAGCGCGGTAAAGGGCGCGGGGCTTTCCGAAAAACTTTTGTCCTACGTATTCGATAAAAACGACGTAATGTCGGTAGTACAAAGGGTGTGCGTATGGAGCGAAACGTGCGGCACGGGCTTTTACAAAGTTGTATGGAACAACGAAGGCGGCACGTCGGTCGGCGCGGTAAACGGAGAAGAAGTGTTCGAGGGGGAAGCGGAAGTTTTGCCCGTTTCGCCGTTCGAAATTTTCCCCGATAACTTGTACGCCGAAGACGTCGACGGGTGTGCTAGCATTATTCACGCCAAAGCCGTGCCTGTTGCCGAGATAAAGAAAAAATACGGCGTAGAAATAGGCGGTAAAAAGGTGGGCGTGTTCGACTTTTCGGGCGCGCAGGCGGGCGTTGGGACGTTCGCGAATAATCAGACGGAAATAAAAGGCGTTATGGACGACGCGGCAATCGTTATAGAAAAATACGAACTGCCTAGCGAAGAGTTCCCTAACGGCAGACTGATTACCGTTGCGGACGGAAAACTTTTGTATTACGGCGAGTTGCCCTATAAAAACGGCAAGTCGGGTGCGCGCGGGTATCCGTTCGTCAAGCAGGATTGCATAAAAACGGCGGGCAGTTTTTTCGGGCTTTCGATAATCGAAAGACTTATACCCGTTCAGCGCGCGTATAACGCCGTCAAAAATCGCAAGCAGGAGTTTTTAAACAGGCTGTGTATGGGCGTTATGACGGTGGAAGACGGTTCTGTGGACGTGGACGCGCTTGCCGAAGAGGGCTTGTCCCCCGGTAAAATTTTGGTTTACCGTCAGGGCGGAAAAGCACCCGAACTTATGACCGAGTTCACAATGCCCGCGAATTTTGCCGAAGAAGAAGAGAATCTTATAAACGAATTCGTAAGGATAAGCGGGGTATCGGACATTACTTCGTCCACCACGCGGACTATGATAACCAGCGGCACGGCGCTTGAAATTTTTATCGAGCAGGACGGCGCGCGTATGGCGGTGCACGCGGGAATAATAAGAGACTGCATCTTAAACGTGGCAAGGCAGATATTAAGGCTTTACGCGCAGTTTACCGCGGGGATTCGCGCGCTTATGTTTACCGACAAACTCGGCAAATTCCGCACCTATTATCTGGATAAAACGGCGCTGTGTTCGGACGACGCGTACCTTCAGAACGAAAACGAACTTTTATACAGCCGTCGCCAAAAGCGCGAAACCATAATGAAACTGTACTCAAGCGGGCTTTTACAGGACGAAAACGGCGTACTGCGACAGAACACGAAAGAAAAACTGTTGTCGCTGTTCGGGTTCAACGAACTCGATTATCAGAAAGGTATGTCGCGCTTGCAGGAACAGAAAGCGCAACAGGAAAACGACGCTATACGCCGCTTGGGGCTTAATATCGAAGAGATTGACGACGACAGAATACACGTAGACGAACACGTGAGATACATTTTAAGCGAATACGACGAATTGACGGACGAAGAAAAGCAACGGCTGTTTTCGCACGTCAAGGCGCACAAAGAAAGAATAAAACAAACGGAAATTAAAGGAGAAAAAACGTATGATTGAACTTAAAGATGAACAAACGGCGGTAATGCCGGCAGGGGAAATGGCAGAAAACGCGTTCGGTGCGGAAAGCGTGGCGAGTGCGGAAGAACCCGTACAGGCAAGCACCGCCGTCTCATTAGGTAAGTTTAAAGACGTTAACGCTTTGCTTGCCGCATACAACTCGCTTCAGGCTGAATTTACCAAACGCTGTCAGCGCATAAAGGAGTTGGAAAGGAGCGTCGCCGTCGACAAGGATACCCCGACGGAGCAAACGGAAAAAACCGAAAATCGGACTTTAAGTATAACCGAAGAAGAAAAACAGGATTTTATCAAAGGCTACTTAAAGGAGATAATGGGCGCTAAAAGCAAAGCGATAGTAATGGACGGCTCGGGCGCGGGGATAAAGACCCCCGCGAACAAGCCTAAAACGCTGGAGGAAGCGGGCAGCCTCTTTAAAGATATGCTCGCGAAATAAATCATAATTCAAGGAGAAACAATGGCAGTAAATTTGACTAATGCGGACGAAGCGTTAAAATCGTATTATTTAGACGCGGTGTCCGAACAACTTAACAAAAACGTAAACCCCTTTTTATCGCTGATTAAAAAGACCAGCGACAACGTTTGGGGCAAAGAAGTAAAACAACTCGCCGTACACGGCATTAACGGCGGTATCGGCGCGGGTACGGAAGACGGCAACTTGCCGACGGCAAGGGGCAACCATTACGTGCAGTTCAGTTCCACGCTTAAAAACCTTTACGGCACGATAGAAATTTCCGACAAGGCGATAAAAGCCACCGAAAACAATTCGGGCGCGTTCGTATCGCTTTTAAACGCGGAAATGGACGGGCTGTTAAAGGCTTCTTCTTTCAACTTCGGCAGAATGCTTTTCGGCGACGGCACGGGTAAACTTGCAACCGTCGTAAGCGTAGAAGACGAAAACTTTTTCATACTCAGCAACGTAAGCGGGCTTATGGAAGGTATGATTATCGACTTCAGAACTTCCGCAGGGGCGCTTATTTCGGGCGCTACCGAAAGGGAAGTCGTGCTGTTGGACAGGGAAACCTGCGCATTGGAGATAAGCGGCACGCCGATAACCGCTTCGACCGTTCCCGCGGGCAGCATTATCACCGTTCACGGGTCTTATAACAACGAAATAACCGGACTTGCCGCGATATTCGACGAAGATATCGACAACCTTTACGGGGTAAGCAAAACCGACAACTACTGGCTTAATCCTTACGTGAAAAACAGCGTCGGCAGAATAAGCGAAGCGGCTATTCAGACGGCTATCGACGCGGTGGAAGAAGCGGGCGGCGAAGCACCCGACATCATCATCACTTCTTTCGGCGTGCGCCGCGCGCTTATATCCTTGCTTTCCGACAACAAGCGTTCCGTTGACACTATGGAACTCGCCGGCGGCTTTAAGGGCATATCCTTTAACGGAATACCCGTAGTAGTCGACAGGTTCTGTCCCAAGAACACTATGTATATTTTAAACAGCAAGGACTTTGCGTTGCATCAACTCTGCGACTGGCAGTGGCTTACGGGAGACGACGGCAAAGTGCTCCGTCAAGTTCCCGGCAAACCCGTCTACACGGCTACGCTCGTTAAATACGCGGAACTTATGTGCGCCCGCCCGTACGCTCAGGCGGTGCTTAACGGCGTCATAGAAGCGTAATTCTATAAAAAAATTACTTGCGTAATTTACGCCGAGCCGATAGTTCGGCTCGGCGTTTTTACGAAGGGGGAAAATTAAATGACAGTAAAAGACATATTAAAAACGGCGGCAACGCTTCTTAACCTTACCGACTGCACGGAATATTTTACCGCGACGGAAGCGGCGCAAGGCTCTGAACAAGGTTCTGAACAGGTTTCGGAATATCAGGCGTCTGCCGATACTTTGGCTAAAGTCGATATTTTAACGAGACTTGCTAATCTCGTTATAACCGAACTCGCGTCGTCTTTCGTGCCTATGGCGTGCGCGGAAGAAGTGGAAACTTCGGACGGCAAGATAGTGTTTGCGGACCTTGCCCACAACATAACGCGGGTGCTTTCGGTCAAAAACGAGTTCGGGCACGACGCCGAATTTAAACTTTACCCCGAATACATTAAAGTGTTCGGCGGAAGATATACGGTAGAATACGAGTATCTGCCCGAAAATTACGCGCTTTCCGATACGGTGGGCTTTAACGAAGGCAAAATAACCGCCGCGCTTTTGGGCTACGGGGTTGCCGCCGAGTATTGCATAACTCAGGGCAGGTTCGAAGAAGCGGTGCTCTGGCGCAAAAGATATTCTTACGGCGTGGAACGCGCGGCGCTACCCAAAAACGCCGCCGTAAAGGGCAGGTGCTGGCTATGAACGGATTTAGCGCGGTAAATTTAAAAACGCATATTTATAAGCGCGATTTTACCGACGAAAGCACGGAAACTCTATTTCCGTGCTTTAAAAACACGGGAATAAGCGCGGCGGGCATTACTCCCGTAAAATTTTATCGGGCGGGCGGCGACGTTTACGCGTACTGTTCGGACAAAACTCTTAAAAAAGCAATCAACGGCGCGTTTACGAACACGGGCTTTACGAGCAACGCAGTTCCGCTGGTCCTTTCCGTACTGTATAACGGAAATAATGCGCCGCTGTTTATAGGCGATACGGCTATGGTTAGCGGACAAACGGTAAGCGGAGTGCCCTGCGGCGCGGACTGTGCGGCGATAGGCGGCAGGCTGTTTATTGCGGACGGTAATACGGTAAAATTTTCCGAAGAGTTCGATTTCACCGATTTCACGGTAGGGCTTTCCTTGGGCGGCTTTATCAAAGTCGGGGAAGGCGACGGAAACGTACTGCATTTTTCCGCGGACGACGGGAAATTATACGTTATTTGCGAAAGAGCGATATACGCCCTTACGCCGTACGGCAACCAGTACGATTTTACTATGGAAAAGGTGTCGACTTTTGCGCTTGACGTGGCGGCGAACTCGGTGTATACCGTCGGCAACCGTACCTGCTTTATAAGCGGCAACGCATTGTGCGTGCTTTGCGGCGGCAAAGTAAAAAAAGCGGGCAAAGAAGACTTTTCGGGCTTTACGGTAAGTACGGCAGGCGGGCACGACGGGATTTATATTCTGTCGCTGCTATCGGGCGGAACGGAATACGTTTACGCTTACGACACCGTTTCCGGCAAAGAAGTTTTAATGCAGGCGGACGGGTTTTCCGTCTGTTGCGGGTACGCCGTAAAATCGGGGGATAATAACCTTTACGCGCTTGGCGTTAAAACCCAAACGGAAACGACTACGGCAGAATATGCGGGGGAATACGACTTCGGTTCGTGCCGCAAAAAGGCGGTGTCCCGCGTAGAAGCGCATATCCGCGGCAGCGCGACGGTAGTTTTGCGCGGGGACGGGGTTTTCCGCGCGACTATAAATGAAAAATGCAACAGCGTTTCGTGTTTTCTGCATGGCAGAAATTTTCATATCGGGTTTGAGAACGCGAGCGCAAATTTTAAGGCGTATAATATCGCCGTTCACTATACTATTTACGGAGAATAAAAAATGACGTTTGACACACCTACGACTAAAGACGAGATGTACGAGATACTTCAGGAAATTTTTTACTATTACAGAATACGGCGCGAAGCGGATACGGGCGTAAACTTAAACGATTTGGAACTTACAAGGCTGTCTTACACGCCTATGACCGAATTAGAAATAACCGCAAAAGCGCAGGCGACAGTTAAAAGCGCGCAGGAAGAAAAGGTTTTAAACTATAAACGCAAACTGACTGACGAGATAGCGGAACTAACCGCCAAGGTTGCATCTTACGGCGCGCAGAAACTTGCCGCGGAAGCCGCCGCAAGGGCTTCTTACGCCGCGGCGGAACAGAAAGCAGAGCGGGAAGCGGTAAAGCGCGGGATAGCGGAAAGCAGCGCGGTGATAGACAGGATAGCGGAAATTCAGACGGCGCTTGCCGCGGAGATAATAGCAATCGACGCGGACTACGACCAAAAGATAGCGGCGGCGCAGGCGAGAATAACCGCCTTAAACACCGATTTAACGGGCGCGGACAACTACTACGCGCAGGTATTCGCCTACGAAGTCGCAGCCGAAAAGGAAAAGATAAAAGAAGAAGAGCAAAAACTCATACGCGAGATATTTAAGTACAACAACGGGCTTGACGAAAAGGAACAGCGTTCGGCGAACAGCATAATCACCACTACGCGTTCACTTGAACTTCGGTATATGAATATCGCGTCCAACTTCTTTACCAAAGACCAACTTGTGGAAATGGGGTATTATACCGACGCAATAACCTGCGTTCGCGCATACTACGACACGTTAAGCGCGGTAGCCGCGTATCAGCAGATAGCGCACGACACTAAAGTCGCAATATACCTTGACGATTACTATACCAACGTGGTTTATATGTACAAGACTTTAACAGAATAATTTTTCAGCGTAAAAGCCCCGAAACGTAAAATTAATACGCGTTTCGGGGCTTTACTTATTTTCGGTAATGTGGTAAAATAATATTTAATTATGACGAGAAAGGTAAAAATAGGCAATTTATTTATCGGCGGCGGCGAAAAAATAGCCGTTCAGTCGATGGCAACTTATAAAACGTGTACCGAAAAAGCGGCGCTTCAGGCGGAAGAACTTGAAAGTGCGGGTTGCGATATCCTGCGTTTTTCGGTGCTGGATAAAGATGACGCGGCGGCTTTTCGCGCCATAAAAAAACGGGTGAAAATGCCGTTCGTTGCGGACATACATTTCGATTACAGACTTGCCCTTGCCGCGATAGACGGCGGGGCGGATAAAATCCGCATCAACCCCGGAAATATCGGCGCGGAAACTAACGTTCGCGCCGTGGCGGAAGCGGCAAAAGCAAACGGCGTTCCGATACGCGTAGGTTCTAATACGGGCAGTATAGAAAAGGACTTTTTAAATAAGTACGGCAGGAACGAAGTTTCGCTGGGCGAAAGCGCGTTAAAACAAGTCGCTATCCTTGAAAAGTACGGCGTAAAAGATATAGTCGTTTCGGTTAAAGCGTCAAGCGTGCCGCTTACAGTAAAAGCGTACGAATACGTTGCGGCAAAGACCGATTACCCCTTGCATTTAGGGGTTACCGAAGCGGGTACGGAATACGGCGGCACTATTAAAAACGCCGCGGCACTCGGCGCGCTGCTTATCCGCGGCGTGGGCGATACGATTAGGGTAAGCCTTTCCGCCGACCCCGTGCGTGAAGTGGTTGCGGCAAAAACTTTGCTTTCCGCACTGGAAATGGGCGGTACGGGTGCAAATCTCGTCGCTTGCCCCACCTGCGGCAGGTGCGAGTGGGACTGTATGGCGTTCGCCGCAAAAACCGAAAAGTATCTTGCGACGGTGAATAAACCTATAAAAGTCGCGGTTATGGGGTGCGTGGTGAACGGTCCGGGGGAAGCGCAGGACGCGGACGTGGGCGTTGCGGGCGCAAAAGACGGGTGCGTTATTTTTTCGCACGGGAAAGTGCTTAAAACGGTTAAAAGAGAAGACTTGGAGCGGGAATTTTTTGCGGAGATAGATAAATGTACACTGTAAAAAACAGTACGGAGTTTTTAGCGGAAATAACCGCTTTGGACGAGAAACTGAAAGATTTGAAGTTAAATTCGGTTGAAGTCGATAAGGAAAAAAATTCCGTGGTTTACAACTTTATATGCGACAAAGCCGTCGGCGCGGATTTAAAAGAGCGGATTTTGGACGTGTGCGAAAAAAATACCGCGCGGATATTCGCTTCCGTTGCCGTGAATATAACCAAAATCGTTTCTAACGGCGATTTAGTCAACCGCGCCGCGTTTAAGTTTTTAAAAGAAAACTACCCGTCGGTGTCGATATTTTTAGACGAAGACGATATAACTTCCACCGTAGACGGTAATCTCGTAAAATACAAGTTAAGGCTGACTAAAGACGGCGCGGAATACGTTGTCAAAAACGGCGCTATGAAAAAACTTACAGAGTATCTTTCCAAAAATTTCTGTTCGGAGTTTGCGGGAAGTACCGAGATAAAGCCCGATAATCTTTCGGTCAATCTGTTGTCGGAAGACGTGTTCGAAGGCGAACTCGAAAAAATCGAATACCGCACCATCAAGGTAAAAGACGTAATGGTAATAGACGACGCGGCGATGGGGGATTTAGCGGTATACATAGAAGATATGACCGACGGGCCGCAGACAATCTGCGGTAGAATAACCGAAATAACCGAACGCGAAACCAAGACGGGCAAGCCCTTTTTCGTGATTTATTTAAACGATACGACGGGTATGACGGGCGGCGTGTATTTTACTAAAAAGAATACCTATCATAAAATCAAAGAGTTGCAGGCGGGGGACGCGATAATCGCCCGCGGCACGCTGGGGGAATACAACGGCAGAAGGAGTTTCACTTTCGATAAAATAAACGGCTGTACTTTTCCCGACGACTTCGTTAAAAAAGGCAGGCGCAAAAAGACCGCACCCAGAAACTACAAACTTATTTTCCCCGAACCCGCAAATACCGTAAAGGTAAGCACGGTATTCGATTATAACGCGGTGTTGCCTGAAGAGTTGACGGGTAAAACTTACGTAGTGTTCGACTTTGAAACGACGGGTACGGACTTTATGAATAACGGCATAACCGAGATAGGGGCTGTAAAAATCGTAAACGGCAAAATAACCGAACAGTTTACGACGTTAGTTCACCCCGACTATCCCATTTCGCAGGAAATAATTAACATAACGGGTATAACACCTGAAATGGTAAAGGACGCGCCGAAAATCGATAAGGTATTGCCCGATTTTCTTAAATTTATCGAATACTCGGTAATCGTCGCGCACAACGCGCCGTTCGACACGAGTTTTTTGCGGCGCTTTGCTAACGAAAACGACTACGAAGTGAATAACGCGGTGTTAGATACTCTCGATATGTCAAGGCGGCTGTTGCCCGCTCTTCGTCATCACGATTTGAAGACTATTGCCGACTATTTCGGAATAGTGTTTCACCACCACAGGGCGCTTTCCGACGCGTACGCCACGGCGGAAGCGTTTATCGAACTTATGAAAATCAAGTATAAAAACGAAAAAGAATAAATTAAAACCGACTGCCGCGGCGCGAGACAATCTCGCGCCGCGGTTTTTTGTCCTTTTGTCATACTGAGACTTGACGTGCAGAGAGTGGCAGTCTCAAGTATCTTAAAGCATACAAAACAGGTCCTTAGACTGTCCGTCAAGGGTTGCCCGTCTCAGGACGACAGATAGTAAAATTGTCAAAATGTTGCAAAAAATATTGACAAAAATTCGGGGCGGGGGTATAATCTTTACAGGTTTATAAAAAGGAGATTTTTTTATGAAAAAACTGTTAACTTTAGCTTTATCGCTTATTCTTGCAATGGGCGCGTTGGGGCTTATCGCTTGCGGCGGCAGCGCTGAAAGTATGACGAAAGAAGAGTTCCTGGCGGAACTTGAAAGGCGCGAAGCGGCGAGTCTTGCCGACGAAACTTTGCGGTATGAAACCGTCGATTGCACGTACGTAGAACATACTGAGCGCGAAATAAGCGCCGACGGTACTTACGGGATAACGTACGGAGATAATTACGCATACGTTAGGGTAGAGTATGAACAGGCGCACGGCGTACAGCAACGTGTTTTCGGCGTATCGGCGGGTTTGCTTGCAAATATGCCCGAAGAAATACTTTCCGCTACTAAATTCGTTAAAAACGGCGACAATCTTGAAATGTCTTATGATGCGACGATGGAAGGTGTTAAATTCACGGGCAAATGCGTATTCGATAAAAACGGATACGTTATCTATTCTTTGGAAAGTCAAAGCGGCGACGAATTTAGTGGAAGCGCTGAATTTACCGTAAAGAAGTACAATAAAGCGGCTGTTGCTGCTAATTCTCTCGCAGGGAAAACCTTTACCGTAGTTTCCGTTGAAGAATATAATGATGAAGACTGCTTGGATTTCAGACAGGATTTTGATGCGATTATCAATTCGGTCATTGAATTTAAGGCTGACGGCACTTTTGATTGGGCGACGGGTATGGTATCCATATTCGGAACTTATACGGTAAACGGCAACGTCGGCACTTATACGCAGACAGGATGGATAGAGGACGGTGAAACGGAAGAACTCCCCGTTGAAAGTAGAAGGGCGTTCGATATCGCTATATCCGATAATGGTATAGTTTTAACGATGGCGTTTGTCAGGGGCAATGAAGGCGGCATATTCGATATGGTTGATTGCCACCTTAACGCGACCGTAAAAACGCAGGAAGAACCCGTCGAGACGGTCGTGCGCTACGAATTTACTTCCGCCACGTCGGATGAAGGTTATTTTGCAGACTCTTATATCGAATTGTCAGGCGACAATGCGGCAAAGTCGTATTTACACGGGGGTGAATATATCGGTACTTACACGTTAAACGGCGACAATATCAGTATTCGCACCTACAACGGTAGTGTCGGAATTTTTTGGGACGGCGTAATTGACGGCGACGTGTTAACTCTTACCGCCGGCGGTATAGTAGTCGTATATACTAAATCTGCGAATTGATTTTTCGTAAGGGGATTTTTGTGAAAAAACTGTTTATTTTAGTTTTAGCGCTTGTTTTAGCAATGGGCGCTTTAGGACTTGTAGCCTGCGGCGGCGACGAAAAGACAAGTTATACCGTAAATTCCGAACAGTGGGACGAAGCTTTGTCGCTTACTTGGAAAAATCTTACTTACGAGTTTACCGACGGGACGCGTGGAAATAAAGTCGAACTTTTAGCAGACGGCAGTTTGCACCAGTACGACGGTGCTTGGGGCGAAAAGTATTGTATTTACCGTACGGCGCAACAAGTTTGGCAAGTATACCACAAGGGGAACGAGTGGGACGAAGACAGTAAAACCCATACGATGGATTATACCACAGAACAAGACTATATAGCCGGCAATTACGGCGACGACTTCGGGTTTATGGGGCATATGCTTCCGACAATCAGTGGCAGAATGGACGAATTTACCTTTGACGAAACGAATAATCAATACGTTGCCGAAAATATCGGTATTCCTATGACACCCGAAGACGTGTATCCTATGAACGTTATAGCGAAGTTTGAAAATCAGAAACTCGTTTACGTTAAATTTGCGGCTGTTGAGGGAAACAATTATTTTGAAGCGACTTTCTGGGACTACGGTACGACGGTAATCGAATTCCCCGACTGGATGTTGAACGCGTAATAAAATTTTATAAAAACAAATAATAATTATTAAAATGCGATAAAACGCTTG
>CAMOVY010000008.1 GCA_946627905.1 uncultured Clostridia bacterium | reverse complement strand
CTCTTCTTCTTTTTTCGGGGGAACGTAAACTCTGCCGTGAATTACTTCGCCGCCTTCTGCTTCTTTGGGTTTGAACTTTTTATCCGCTATATAATTTATGATAAGCGTAGTGAAAAGACTTATGATAGAACTTAACACGATATATAATGAGAACGCCGCTGTGTAGAAGAACGCGAATACCGCCATCATAATAGGCATCATCCACATCATAATCTTCTGCGTCTGCGCGCCCTGCCCGTTTACCGTCTGCAGTTCCATCTGCGCTTTCTGGCTTCTGCCTATAACGAACTGCATTAAAAGGGAAGACAGCGCGGTTAAAGCAACCAAAATAAAATACCCGTTAGGCGCGGACTGTTCGTCCGTGAGCCCCGCGATAAGTTTAGTGTAGCCTTTGTATTCGCTCTCGATATCCACACCGTCGTAGCCGTAAGTGCTTTTAAAAGATTCCCAACTGCTTTCGACGGGGTGCTTTGTCGGGCTGTCGGTTATCCAGATATTTTTTACCCACAAAAAGCGCGAACCGTTGGTCTTAAACGTTTCCGCCGCTTTAAGAGAACCTATCGAAGATAAAAATTCCGCCGCGGTCGTTTCTTCAACTTCCGAAAAGTTTTTTTCTTCGGCGTTTTTCAGTCCGTTGTTATATTCTTCGTTTATCGGGTTGTTAAGGTTTGCGGCAATTATGGTAAACGTTTTGTTTTTGCCCGCAACGCCGCTCTCTTTATTGCTCTTATACTCGATATATCCGTTAGTGGTTTTAACGGTAAAATAATCGGCGTTGCTGTTGTCGATTATTATTTCGTAAGTTTTTCCTTCGGGGGTAAAGGTTGCGCCCTTTTCAAGAATTTTAGCGTCGTCAACGGTAATAGCGCCGTCGGAATTTACGTAAACATATTCGCCGTCGATTTCAAGTCCCGCGTAAATTACGTTGTTGTACGCGATACTCATATCGTAAAAATACTTTTTATTCTGGTAATGAGAGTAGGCGTTGAACCCGTTAATCGCGATAATAAACACGACGAGAGTAATAATGGTGGGTAAACACGCGCCGAACATAGAATACCCGTTCTTTTTATAAAGCGCCATCATTTTCTGGTTGTAAAGCGTTTTATCGTTAGCGTACTGCTGTTGCAATTTTTCAAGTTCGGGGCGCATCTGTTCCATTTTAATGGAATTTTTGCGCATGGAAAACCGCGACATAAAGTCGAACGGCAAAGTTATAAGTTTTAAAAACAGCGTAAACAAAATTACGCCCAAAGCAACCGAAGAAGTAATGGAAACAAGCCACATAATAAGTTTGGCGAACGCGTTTCCCGTACTCGGCGCGGTAAAATTAATAATACTGATAATTTCGTTCATTTAATACACCCATTTAATAACGCTTTTTTTGTCCGGCACTTTATCGAAGCCGCCTTTGCTCCACGGATGACACCTGAAAATTCGGCGTATCCCTAAAAACAGTCCGAAAAAAAAGCCGTGTTTTAAAATCGCTTCCAAAGTATACTCGGAACAAGAGGGGATATACCTGCAATTACCGAAAGATAAATATTTCTGATAAAATCTTATAAGTTTAACGCTTAAAAATTTCAGCATAGTCGGTTATCTTTAAAAAAGCCGCCCTTTTTTAAAAGGTACTCTATATCTTTCAAAAAAACGTGATAGTCGTATTCGTCTTTTATTTTAGGTATAAAAACAAAAAAGAAGTTTTTCATTTTTTCAGGTGAAAAACTTCTGAAAGATTCCCTAAGCAGCCTTTTTATTCTGTTCCGTTTAACGCTTCCGCCGTGTTTTTTGCTTACGGCAAAGCCAACTTTTAATTCCTTTGAAGGCAGGTATATAAGCGTTAAAGAGTCGGAAAAAAGCCTTTTTCCTTCTTTAAAAACTTTATCGAAATCTTTTTGTTTTTTTAACCTGTAATCAAAAGCCATATTTCCTTTCCGTTTTTATTTTAAGCGGAAAGGTTATGACGGCCTTTGTTGCGGCGGCGCTTTAATACGTTTCTGCCCGCCTTGCTTTTCATCCTTTTTCTGAACCCGTGAACTTTACTTCTCTGTCTCTTTTTGGGTTGATAAGTCTGTTTCATTTTATTTCTCTCCTATATATAAGGTTTATTTTGCGTACTTTACTATTCTATAAATAATTAGCCGTTTTGTCAATCGTTTTATAGCGATTTAAACGTTTATGCTGACCGGAAGAACGAGATATGTAAAATCGTCTTTCCCCACGGGCGTTAAAATACACGGGTCAATGGAAGAATTAAGTTTGAATTTAATAAATTCGTCCTTTATTATTCTCAAATATTCGCTTAAAAATTTACCGTTGAACGCGATTATCATATCCTTGCCTTCAAGGTTAATGTTTACGTTCTCGTTAACGTACCCGACTTCGGACTTGGCGCTTACCGTCATCACGTTTTCTCTTATATCAAACCTGATTACGTTATATCTGTCGTTTTTGGCAACGATTGTAGCGCGTTCAAGGCTGTTTAATAAAGTTTCTTTTTCTACGGTGAAAGAATTTGCAAAATTAGTCGGTAAAATATGCCCGTATTTAACGAATTCGCCTTCTATAAGTCTGGATACTATTACCGTGCTTTCAACCTGTAAAAACAGCGAATTTTTCTGTATATAAACTTTTAAAGTTCCTTCGTCTTTTTCAATTAAACGGGTGATTTCCAAAAGCGTTCTCGCAGGAATTATCGCTTTAAAAGTTCCGCTTGCCGAAACGTCTTTTTTAATAACGCTCATCCTGAACCCGTCTAAAGCAACGCAGGTTAACGCCTTGTCATTAAGTTCGAATAAAACGCCTTTTAAAATGGGGCGGGAATCGTCGTTCGAACAGGACAAAACGGTTTTTTCAACCACGTCTTTAAATTCCGCGGGACTTATTTCGAAAAAGTTTTCTTCCCCGTCCTTTTTGATTATCGGAAAGTTAGCGACGGGATAAACCTGTAATTCACTTTCGGAATCGGAATATTTTATCTGCAACTGCCCGTCGTATAAACAGGAAAGTTCTACCTGTTCCTTTTCGAGTTTTTTGGCAAAGTCGACGAAATATTTACCGACGACAACCGTCTCGCCTTCCATTAAAACTTCCGCTTTAATAGTTTTTTCTATGGTAAGTTCGGTATCGGTAGCTGTAAGGGTAAGACTGTCTTCTTTAGCGGAAATTTTAATACCTTCTAAAACGGGGTTGGCGGCTTTAGCGGATAGTGCTTTGCTTACTTTTAAAACCGCGTCGGATAAATCCAGACCGTCGCAAATAAGTTTCATAATTTTTTTCTCCGAAATTTTTTTAAAAACAATAATATATAAAGTAAACCGTACTGATATATTATATAACATATCCCGATAAAAATCAAGAATTTATCCCATTTGCCGTTTAACTTTTTTACGTTCGGTTTTTCATTTATATGTTTGTTTATTTTTATTTAAAAGTTTTAAAGTATCCGTATAAAATAGTATCTTCCGTTGATAAGTTGAAAACATGTTTTTTATGAGAATTTTTTAAACGAAAATGATTTTGATAACAAGTTGATATCTTGTGAATAAAAAAACCGATATCGTTAATTTGTTAATAAAAAATTTAAAAACTTTCGCTTAAAAAAAATTATTTTATTTTTCTGAAAATTAAAAATAAAGTTATCAACCGAGTTGTAAACTTTGTTGATATTTTTAAGTTAATAAAAATTCGTTTGTTAATAACTTAAAATTTATGTTATAATTTTTCCGTGGAAAATATATTTACACGGTTTGGGTTTAACCTTTCCGAAAAACAACTGTCTGCCTTTGAAAATTATTACGATTTATTGAATTTTTATAACGCTAAATTCAATATAACCGCAATAACCGAAAAGTCCGAAGTATACCTTAAACATTTCGTTGATAGTATTATCGGCGCAAAGTATATAGAAGGCGATTTTTTGGACGTAGGGTCGGGCGGTGGATTTCCGGCAATTCCCGTTAAAATATTAAAGCCGGAACTTAACGCAACGCTTGTTGACGCCACAGGTAAAAAGTGTGAATTTTTAAAGGAAGTCGTAAAAGAATTAGGGCTTACAAACGTGCGCGTTATATGCGGACGGGCGGAAGATTTGGCACATGACGGGGTTTACCGTGAAAAATTTGACTGTGCTACAGCGCGCGCCGTGGCGGCGCTCCCCGTTCTTACCGAATATTGCTTGCCGTTTGTAAAAATCGGGGGTAAATTCGTGGCGTATAAAGGCGGCGCGGAAGAAGAAATACTTTCGGCAAAAAACGCCGTGAAAATTTTAGGCGGAAAATTTGAAACTAACGAAAAGTTTGATTTAAGCGGAAATTCCCGCACCATAGTAGTTATAAAAAAGGAAAAAGCAACGGATAGAATATATCCGAGACCTAACGCAAAAATACGTAAAAAACCGCTTTAATAAAGGACTTTATATAATGATTATCGACAAGATTAAAACTTGCGCTTTTACGGGACACAGAACTTTAAAATCCGATTATAATAAAACGGAACTAACCCGCGTCGTGAAAACGCTTATTAACGGCGGGTTTAATACCTTTCTTATCGGTATGGCGGTGGGATTCGATACAGAGTGCTTTAAAATTTTAGAAGAACTGCGCAACAAAAAACAGATAAAAATAATAGCTTGCATACCTTGCGTTAGTCAGGATTATAAGTTTTCAACGGAACAGAAAGCGGAATATAAGCGTATGTTAAATTCTGCGGACGAGAAAATTTACGTCTCAAAAGAATATACCAAAACGTGTATGTTTAAAAGAAATATGTTTATGGTGGATAATTCTTCCGTTCTTGTAGCGTATTTAAATAGCGACAGGGGCGGAACGTATCAGACGGTCAATTACGCTAAAAGAAAAAACGTTAAAGTTATTATTATAAACGAATAATATTAAAAAATTTTTGCGTATTTTTTAAAAAACAGTCTTAAAACGCTTTACAACTTTACCATAATAAAGTATAATAAAATCACTATTCCACTTTACTTTGATAAAGTGATAAAGTAAAAAACGTTAGGAGAATTAAAAAAATGAAAAAACTTATTATGTTTTTAATGACTGCGATATTAGCGGTAATGGCTTGCGTAGGATTTACCGCCTGCGGCGGTGGAGACGATAAACAGTACGTTGACACTAAAACAAAGAATATTACGGTTGGTATAACAAATGCTGCGCCTATGAATTACAAAAATTCTGACGGCAAGTGGATGGGATTTGATACTGACCTTACGATAACGGTGTTTAACGCACTTGGCTACAACGTTTTGTTTAAAGAAATAGAGTGGTCTAATAAATATATTGAATTAGAATCGGGCACGATTGACTGTATATGGAACGGGTTTACCGCAAATAGTTCCGACAAAAACAGCAACGGCGAAGTGGTAGCGAGAAGTGAACTTGTTAATTTTTCAATCAATTATATGATTAACGAACAATGCGTAGTAAGAAATAAAAACGTTGTATTTACCGATGAAACTTCGTTTGCGGGAAAAACGATTGCTTTTGAAACGGGTTCTTCGGGAGCCGCAGGAGTCGGATATATCGCAGACGATTATCCTGAAATAGTATTCAATAAGAAAGGTATGGTTTCGCAGTCTAAAGCGTTGCAGGAAGTAAACGGCGGAACGGCGGATTTCGCAATAGTTGACAAATCTATTGCAGAAAATGCGGTTATCGGTTATAGCAATATTGAAATAGTTGAATTTGATTATTTTGAGTTGGAATATTACGCTATCGGATTTAAAAAGAACGCGGACGGCGCGGCGTTGAGAGATAAAGTAAACGTTTTGCTTGACGCTTTCTATGAAATCGGATATTTAGAAGAGTTATGTGCTAAATATAATATAGAATATACGAGAATTCAACAAGCGTTCGTCGGTGTTGAATAAAAAAACAAAGGATAAAAAATGTCGTTTTCACAAATTAACGGAGTCCTTTTACAGGGGTTCGGGCTTACATGTCTGATATTTATTATAACCTTAGCGGTAGCAATTCCGCTAGGGTTAATCCTTTCTTTTGGGATAATGAGTAAAATCAGTCCTTTAAGAAAAATACTTAACGTGTTTATCTGGATAATTCGCGGTATACCGTTAATGTTGCAGATTTTTATGGTGTATTATTTGCCGGGGATTTTAAATAACGGTGTAAGTTTTTGGGGCGATGTGGATAAATATTTTTATTTCAATTACGGTATAGAAAACGGCGGCGCGCTTTTTGCCGTGCTGATTTCGTTCATTATAAATTACGCTTGTTATTTTGCCGTTATTTTCAGGGGCGGGATTCAGAGCGTAAGTCGTGGACAAACCGAAGCGGGCATGGTTTTAGGTCTTACTAAAAAACAGATTTTCAGAAAGATTATTCTTTTTCAGGTTATAAAAAAGATAACGCCGCCTATGAGTAATGAGATTATTACGCTGGTTAAAGATACAGCGCTTGCAAACGCAATAGGTATAGTCGAAACTATAAGGGCGGCACAGAATTTCGCGTCGGGATTCCCGCCCGTTATCTGGCCGATATTCTATTCGGGCGTGTTCTATCTTGTTTTTGTCGGAATTCTTACCGTTTTATTTAATTTCCTTGAGAAAAAACTGTCTTTTTATAAGGAATAACCAAAATTATGGCGTATCTCGAAATTAAAAATTTCCGTAAAACTTTCGGAAACAATAACGTTCTAAAAGGCATAAGCCTTTCTGTCGAAAAGGGCGAAGTGCTGTCTATTATCGGTTCTTCGGGTTCGGGTAAAACCACGCTTTTGCGTTGTATTAACTTTTTGGAAACGCCAGACAGCGGTGTGATGATTTTAAACGGCGCAACGCTTTTCGACGCGGAAAAAGATAAAAAACTCAAAGAAAACGCGTTGCGTGAAAAGCGCCTTAATTTCGGTATGGTGTTTCAGTCTTTCAATCTGTTTCCGCAGTATAACGTAAAAGACAATATAACGCTTGCACCGCTTTTACAGTTAAAAGAACGTTGTAAAAAAGATAAAACGGTAAATTTTGCCGAAGAAAAGCAAAAAATATTAGCGGAAGCGGAAAAACTGCTGGAAAAAATCGGGCTTACCGAAAAGGCGGCGGAATACCCTTATCAACTCTCTGGCGGGCAACAGCAGCGCGTTGCGATAGCGCGCGCACTTGCGTTAAAACCCAAAATTTTATGTTTTGACGAGCCGACGTCCGCCCTAGACCCCGAACTTACGGGCGAAGTATTAAAGGTTATCCGTTCCTTAAAAGGCGAAGACCGCACTATGATAATAGTAACCCACGAAATGGGTTTTGCCAAAAACGTTTCGGATAAAGTGGTGTTTATGGCGCGCGGCGTTATAGAAGAAGAAGGCGCGCCTAAAGACGTGTTTGAAAACCCGAAGTCGGAAAAATTAAAAGCCTTTTTATCGGGCATAAAGGGCAAAGACGGGGAATAAAAAAAACGGCGGTCAGTTGACCGCCGTTTAATCTTTTATATATATCAAAATTTCTTCGATTTTACAATCCAAAAACCCGCACAAATCGTTAAGCGTTGTAGTACTTATCGGTTTATTATGTTTCAATCTGTCTATTAAACTACGACTTACTCCGAAATCGTTTATAAGTTTGTAAGTCGTTATGTTTTTCCTTTTCAGGGTTTCGTAAAAAGGTTTATAAGAAATCATAAACCTATTATAAAATATACTCAACTAGTTGACAATTGTTGATAAATAGAGTATACTTTATTTATCCTATCGGAAGTTGTCAAACTTGAAATTCGTCAAAGCACCCAAAAAAAGAAAAAAGCGAATGTTTCCATTCGCTTTTTTCTTTTTGTATTTAATTATTACTCTTTACCCGCAAGTTTTTTGTAGCCAGCAAGTCTTTCTTTCGCAGATTCTTCCGTTTTCTTAAACAGTTCGTCGGCAACTTCCTGACCTTGGGTTTTAATAAGCGAAGAGTATCTCGTTTCGCCGGCAAGGAAGGCTTGATAATCGCCCGTCGGGTCTTTACTGTCAAGCGTAAACACGTCGCCATCGGGGTTATACCTATAAAGTTGCCAGTATCCGCAATCAACCGCCGCTTTTTCTTCTAACTGCGACTTGGTCATATTGATACCGTGGTTGATACAGGGCGCGTAGCAGATGATGAGAGAAGGACCGTGATACGCTTCCGCTTCCGAGAGCGCTTTTAAGAGTTGAGCGGGGTTAGCGCCCATCGCGCACTGCGCCACGTACACGTAGCCGTAAGATTTCGCTATCATACCCAAATCTTTCTTCTTAACGCGTTTACCTGCGGACGCGAATTTCGCAACCGCGCCGATATTCGTCGCTTTGCTTGCCTGTCCGCCCGTGTTGGAATAAACTTCGGTGTCGAGAACTAAAACGTTTACGTCTTCACCGCTCGCCAACACGTGGTCTAAGCCGCCGTAGCCGATATCGTAAGCCCAGCCGTCGCCGCCGAAAATCCAGATGGATTTTTTAGCAAGGCAGTCTTTGTCTTCGATAACGGCTTTCGCTTCCGCTGCGGAAGATTTTTCCGCTAATTCAAGGAGTTTTGCACTTGCCGCTTTAGACGCTTCTCTGTCGTTAAACGAGTTTATCCACTCGTCAGCGGCTTCTTTAGCGCTTGCGTCGGCAGCAGCAAAAGCGATAACTTTATCTTTAAGCGCGTTTCTTCTCGTCGAATACGCCAAATTCATACCGTAGCCGAATTCCGCGTTATCTTCGAACAGAGAGTTTGCCCAAGCAGGACCTTTGCCCGCTTTGTTGGTGGTATAAGGGCAGGTCGGGGAAGAACCGCCGTATATCGACGAGCAGCCCGTAGCGTTAGCAATGACCATATCTTCGCCGAAGAGTTGGGTTATTACTTTAACGTAAGGCGTTTCGCCGCAGCCCGCGCACGCGCCAGAGAATTCGAAGAGCGGAGTGCAGAATTGACAGCCCTTGACCGTTTCTTTCTTGAATTTAGAAGTATCGACCGCGGGTAAATCCACAGCGTATTCCCAGTTTTTGTCTTCGCCCTGTGCAAGAGATTCGCTAAGCGGAATCATCTTGATTGCACCGCCGTCTTTTACGGGGCAGACCGTCGCGCAGACGCCGCAGCCCATACAGTCGAGCGGGGAAACCTGCATCTTGTATTCGTAGCCGGGTAGACCGATAGCGGGTTTACCGATAAGCGTTGCGGGTTTTTCCGCACCGTTAGCAATTAGTGCCGGTCTTAAGCAAGCGTGCGGACATACGAAAGAACAAGTACCGCATTGAATACATTTATCTATAAGGATTTGCGGAACGTTGACCGCAACGCCGCGCTTTTCAAACTTGGTAGTACCCGTGGGCACAGAACCGTCCGCATTGAACTGCGAAGATTTAAGGCTGTCGCCCTTAAGATAAAGTATAGGTTTAATGATTTCCTGATAATATTTGTCCGCGTGCCCTTCAGCCATAGCCGCGCCGCTTGTAGCGGTTTTCCACGCCGCGGGAACGTCTATTTTAATAAGGTTATCGCCCGCCGCGGAATCTATTGCGTCGTAGTTCATCTGAACGACCGCGTCGCCCTTTCTGCCGAAAGACTTTTTAGCCATATATTTCATATATTCTACGGCTTTGTCGTAAGGCATAATCTGCGGATTTACGCGGAAGAACGCCGACTGCAGTATAGTGTTGGTTCTGCCTTTAAGCCCAAGTCCCGCCGCAATCTTTATTGCGTCGATAACGTAAAGATTGATATTTTTGTTCGCGATATCGCGTTTAACCTGCGCGGGCAGGAAGTCTTCGAGCGCTTCTACCGTCGTTGCGGAAGTGTTGATTAAGAACGTGCCGCCTTCTTTAATATCACTCGTCATATCGTAGCGGGTGATATAGGACGGGTTAGAGCATTGAACGAAGTCCGCGGAGTCGATTAAGTATTCCGACTGAATAGGCGTATCGCCGAAACGCAAGTGAGAAACGGTTATGCCGCCCGACTTTTTGGAGTCGTAGAAGAAGTACGCCTGCGCGTGCTTGTCCGTATGGTCGCCGATAATCTTGATGGAGTTCTTGTTCGCGCCGACCGTGCCGTCAGAGCCTAAGCCGTAGAACTTACAGGACGTAGAGCCTGCGGGCGCTGCGTCGAATTTTTCCGAGAAGTCCAAAGACGAATTGGTGATATCTTCGTAAATACCGACGGTGAAATGGTTTTTCGGTTCGTCCTTTTCAAGGTTTTTATAAACCGATAAGACCATAGACGGGGTAAACTCTTTAGAGCCCAAACCGTATCTGCCGCCGTACGCTTTAATATTCGAAATTCCCGCTTCGAAAAGTGCGGAGCAAACGTCAAGATAAAGGGGTTCGCCGAGCGAGCCGGGTTCTTTTGTTCTGTCTAAAACCGCGATTTTCTTGGTGGTTTTCGGGATAGCGTTTATAAACGCTTGGGTATAGAAGGGGCGATACAAACGGACTTTTATTAAGCCGTACTTTTTGCCCATAGAGTTAAGCTTGTTGATGGATTCTTCAATGGTTTCGCAACCCGAACCCATACATACGATAACGTATTCCGCGTCCTTTGCACCGACGTAGTCGAAAAGGTGATAACTTCTTCCCGCTTTCGCGCTTACTACGTCCATCATCTTCTGTACGATTTCGGGAACGGCTTTATAGTATCCGTTCGCCGTTTCCCTGTTCTGGAAATAGGTGTCGCCGTTCTGCGCCGTGCCCTTTTGTATGGGGTGTTCGGGGTTGAGCGCGCGGGACTTAAAGTCTTTTATGTCGGCGTCAAGCCCAACTTCATCACAGATAGCGCGGATTTCCGCGTAATTATCCGCTTCGTCCCACACGTCGATTTTAGCGACTTCGTGGCTGGTACGGAAGCCGTCGAAGAAGTTAAGGAAAGGAACTTTGGATTTTAAGGTTGCAAGGTGCGCAACGAGTGCTAAGTCCATAACTTCCTGTACGGAAGAGTCGCAAAGCATAGCAAAGCCCGTCTGGCGGCAAGCCATAACGTCGGCGTGGTCGCCGAAAATGTTAAGAGAGTGAGCCGCCAAGGCACGCGCCGAAACGTGCATAACCATAGGCATAAGTTCGCCCGCGATTTTGTACATGTTCGGAATCATTAAAAGTAAGCCTTGCGATGCGGTGTAGGTGGTAGTAAGAGCGCCCGCGCAAAGGCTGCCGTGAACAGCGCCCGCAGCGCCGCCTTCCGACTGCATTTCCGAAACGCGGATTTTCTGCCCCCACATGTTGGTTCTGCCCGCGGTCGACCATTCGTCGGCGACTTCCGCCATAGGAGAAGACGGGGTTATCGGGTAGATAGCCGCAACTTCGGAAAAGGCGTAGGCAACGTGGCTGGCGGCGGTATTACCGTCGATTGTCAATTTTTTCATTGCGATAAAACTCCTTATATATAAATTATTGTAATTTTATATTAACAACAACCATAATTATACAACGATAATTGCGAATAGTCAACAAATAGTAAACAAATCGCCCGTTTATTTTTGTATGCTTTAATACGCTTGTAAAAAAAACGGAAAAGTGGTAAAATATCTGCAAAGTCTTAAACGGGGGCGTAATATGCCGATTTTAGAAGTAAAAAACGTATCTTTTTCTTACGGGCAAAAAGAAAAGGCGCTTAAAGGCGTTTCTTTTTCCGTGGAAAAGGGCGAATTTTTAGCAATCGTCGGGCATAACGGCAGCGGAAAATCCACGCTGGCTAAACTCCTGAACGGACTTTTAAAGCCCACGGGCGGCGAAGTCGTCGTGGACGGCTTTTCGTCAAACGACAAAAACGCTGTGTTCGAGATAAGAAAGCGCGTCGGTATGGTTTTTCAGAACCCCGATAACCAACTTATCGCGTCTATTGTAGAAGACGATATCGCGTTCGGACCTGAAAATTTAGGAGTGGCGCGCGAAGAGATAGGAAAAAGAATAGATTTCGCTCTTCATGCGGTCGGTATGGAAGATTTCCGTAAGGCAACGCCCGAAAGGCTTTCGGGCGGGCAGAAGCAACGGATTGCGATAGCGGGCGTGCTTGCGTTAAAGCCGCAGGTTTTAGTGCTTGACGAGTCGACGGCGATGCTTGACCCGCAGGGGCGGAAAGAAATAGCGGCGGTTATCGACAACCTGCGTAAAAGCGGGGTTTCGGTTATCGCCATAACCCATTATATGGACGAAGCGGTTAAAGCCGACAAGGTGCTGGTTTTAGACAGGGGCTTGGTGGCGCTTTCGGGCACGCCGAAACAGGTGTTTTCGCAAAAAGCCGCGCTTGACGCGTTGGGGCTCGAACAGCCGCTTGCGGGAATAATTGCGGACAAACTGCGCGCGCAAGGCGCAAAAATTCCCGAAAACGTTATTACGGAAGAAGAACTTTTGGGGGCGTTATGAAAGTTGTAGCGAAAAATCTTAACTTTACTTACAGCCCGAAAACAAAGGGGCTTTCTTTCCGCGCGCTCGATAACGTAAACGTAGAGATAAAAGAAGGCGAAATTTTCGGGATAATAGGCAAAACGGGCAGCGGCAAATCCACTTTCGTGCAACATATAAACGGGCTTATAAAGGTGCAAAAGGGCGGCGGCGCGCTTAAAGTCGGCGATTACGATTTAACCGACAAAAAGTGCGATTATAAGTCGCTCCGCGCAAAAGTGGGTATGATGTTTCAGTACCCCGAACACCAACTTTTTGCGGAAACGGTATTTGAAGACGTGGCTTTCGCCCTTAAAAATTTTGCCAAAGACATTTCGGCGGAAGAAATCGCCGCCCGCGTTAAAGAAGCGCTTAGTACGGTGGGGCTTGACTATAACGAAGTAAAGGACAAATCGCCGTTCGATTTATCCGGCGGGCAGAAGCGCCGCGTCGCGATAGCGGGCGTAATTGTCGCAAAACCCGAAATTCTGGTTTTGGACGAACCCGCCGCGGGGCTTGACCCCAAGGGGAAGCGGGAATTTCTGGAACTGCTTTTAAGGCTTCATAAAGATTACGTAAAAACGATAATAATCGTATCGCACGATATGAATTTAGTCGCCGAATACTGTACCCGCGCGGCGGTATTTTCGGGCGGGAAAATAATAGCGACGGGCACGCCGAAAGAGATTTTTTCGGACAAAAATATTATAGAAAAAAGCGGGCTGGACTTGCCCTTAACCGCGGCTTTGACCGAAAAACTTAAAAGCAAAGGCATAATAACGGACAGCGATTTTACGGTGGAGGATTTTACCGAAAAACTTATCGTTGCGCTTAAAAACGGGGGAAAAATAAGATGAGAGACGTTTCTTTCGGCAGTTATTTTCCCTCAAACTCCTTCGTGCATAAAATGGACGCACGGGCGAAAATCCTTATCGCCATAGCCTATATGGTGGCGGTGTTTTTGGTTTCCGCTTTTCATTTTTTGGGGTTTGCCGCCTGTCTTTTATTCGTAATACTTGCAACCGTCGTTTCAAAAGTACCCTTTTTAAGGGTGCTAAAAAGCGTAAGAACGATAATCTTTTTCGTCGTGTTTTCGGCTATATTGCAACTTTTTTTCAACAAAAAAGGAACGGTGGTTTTCTGGGTTATTACCGACGTGGGGCTGTTAAACGCGGGCTTTATTATAGCGCGCATTATGCTTATCGTTCTCGGCGCGTCGCTACTCACTTTAACGACAAGTCCCGTAGAACTTGCCGACGGCATAGAAGGGCTTTTGTGCCCCTTAAAATGGATAAAATTTCCCGTGCACGAGTTTGCGCTTATAATGAGTATCGCCTTGCGGTTTATTCCGACTTTAATCGACGAAACCGATAGAATTATAAAAGCGCAGAAAGCCCGCGGCGCGGACTTTGAAAGCGGAAATATTTTTAAACGCGCAAAAGCGCTTATTCCCGTGCTTATACCTTTGCTTATCAGTTCTTTCCGCCGTGCGGACGAACTTGCGGACGCGATGGACAGCAGGTGCTACGCGGGCAGTAAAACGCGCACCAGATATAAGAAACTGCGGTTTACGTTCCGCGATTTAATAGGCGTTTTGGTTGTAGCGGGGCTTATAGTCGGAATAGTGTATTTAAACGGCTTTTACGCGCTTAACTCTCTTGCTGAGATAGCGGGGGCGTTATGAGTATGCGGATAAAACTCACCCTTTCTTACGACGGCACTTCTTTTTGCGGGTGGCAGAAACAGAAAAACGGCGTTTCCGTTCAGGGAACAATCGAAGAAGCGATTTTCGCTTTGACGGGCGAAAGAGTTTCGGTTATAGGCAGCGGCAGAACGGACGCGGGCGTGCACGCCAAAGGGCAGGTCGCGCATTTCGACACGAGCGCGAATATCCCGCCCGAAAAGTTCTATAAAGCGTTAAACACGGTTTTGCCCGCCGCGGTAAAAGCCATGTCGAGCGAAAAAGTGTCGGACAAGTTCAACGCAAACAGAACGGCAAAAAGAAAAACGTACGAATATTCGCTTTATATTTCGGACGTAGAACAGCCTTTAAAAGAAAGATATTCAGTCAGGGTTTACGGCAATTTAAGTATAGAAAAAATGCGTTCGGCGGCGAAGATTTTAGAAGGCGAACACGATTTTAAAGCCTTTTCGGCAACGGGCAGCAGCGTAAAAACCACCGTCCGCACAATCTACGGCATTTCCGTCGACAAATCGGGCGAAGATATAAAGATAAGCGTCTGCGGCAACGGATTTTTATACAATATGGTGCGGATTATCGCGGGCGCGATTGTAAAGGCGGGCAAGGGCGAAATAACGGAAAGAGATATATTAAAGGCGCTTAACACGGGGGACAGAACCCTGCTTGGCGAAACCCTTTCCGCAAAAGGGTTATGTTTACTAAAAGTGGAATATTAAAAAAATCAAGAAAAAACAAAAAAGGAGTTTTTATTATGTCGGAAAACAAAGAATTACGCGCTAAAGCGAGACAGCGTCTCGGCGGCGGCATTTTTCAGGACTTATGGCTTATGACCTTGGTTGTCGTATTGATATACGACGCAATTCTCGGCGTGGCGAATAATATCGTTATCGGCGGGATTTTGCTTTCCGGGCTTATGGAATACGGGCTTTGCAGGGTTTTGGTAAACAATGCAAGGGGCAAAGAAATGAATATCGTTTCTCTGTTCGATGGGTTTAAAGAAAACGCGGGGCAAGCGCTAATATTAGGGCTTTTGAAGAGCATTTTTATTTTCCTTTGGGCGTTGCTTTTTGTTATCCCCGGAATTATTAAATACTATTCTTACTCTATGAGTGCGTTTATTCAGCAGGACGCGGAAAACAAGGACTGGAAAGTTTGTCTCGACAATAGCAGGGAAATGATGAACGGTTATAAAATGAAACTGTTTCTTTTGGACTTAAGTTTTATCGGCTGGTACATAGTAGGCGCGCTTTGTTTCGGTATAGGCATACTGTTCGTTCAGCCTTATCATATGCAGGCGCGTGCGGAGTTTTACGAAGAACTTAAAAATCAGAACGCATAAAACACGAATAAAAAGCAAATTAGCGCCCGACGGCAAACTTTGCCGCCGGGCGCGGTTTTTATTATTTGTCATTGCGAGCATAGCGAAGCAATCCCGCAAATTACGCTTAAAGGGATTGCCGCAGTCGCCGTCGCTCCTTCGCAATGACAATATGCTTGTGGCGAATAAAATTACGCACACTATATATTGTATTTCGCGCCAAAAAGTCGCAAAATAGCGCGAAAATTTAATAAAAAGCGTTAAAAATACTTGACTTTTAAAGGGTAAATCATTTAATATAAATAAGCGTTTTGATTTAAGGCTTTGCAGAACCAGCCCTTCTGCGCCGCGATTTCGTGTAAAACGGCTTTAAAAGCGAGATTATAAACGGTTAAAATTTAAGGAGAAAATCACTATGAAAACTTATATGGCTCACGCAAGCGACGTGGTCAGAAAGTGGTACGTTGTCGACGCCAGTGGTATGGCGCTCGGGCGCTTAGCGTCTAAAGTAGCGGCTATTCTTCGCGGCAAGAACAAACCCATTTTCACGCCCAACGTTGACACGGGGGACTTCGTTATAATCGTCAACACCGACAAGGTTATATTGACGGGCAAGAAACTCGAAAAGAAATATTACAGATATCATACGGGGCACATCGGCGGTCTTAAAGAAATTCAGTACAAAACGTTAATGGCGACAAAGTCGGATTTGGCGGTGTACGAAGCGGTAAAAGGTATGCTTCCGAAAAACAGTCTCGGCAGACAGATGATTAAGAAACTCAAAGTATACAAGGGTGCCGAACATAATCAGCAGGCGCAGAAACCCGAAGCGCTTAACTTAAATTAAAGGGGTGAATAAAAATGGCTAAAACAACCGCTAAAAAGAAATTACAATATTGGGGAACGGGCAGGCGCAAAAAGGCAATCGCAAGGGTACGTCTTATACCCGCGGGCGACGGCGCTATAACCGTTAACGGCAAAACGCTTGACGAATATTTCGGACTTGACACGATGAAATTTATCGTCCGTCAACCTTTGGAACTTTTAGAAGTTTCCGCAAAGTACGACGTAATAGTAAACGTCGTGGGCGGCGGCTTTACCGGTCAGGCAGGCGCAATCCGTCAGGGCATTTCCCGCGCTTTGCTTATAGCGGAAGATAATTCAAGGGCGGCTTTAAAGAAAGCGGGCTTCTTAACGAGAGACTCACGCATGAAGGAAAGAAAGAAGTACGGTTTAAAGAAGGCTCGTCGCGCACCGCAATTCTCAAAGAGATAATTTCGAGAGAAAGGAAAATAAAAAAGGCAACGCAATTACGCGTTGTCTTTTTTTAAGCGGTGCGCGACGAAAAAAAAGGGGTATCCCCAAAAAGATTTGCATAGCAAAGATTTTTGGGGAAGAGGAAGAACGCCGCAGAAAGTTTCTGCCGTCGCGTAAAACAAGACGGCAGAAGAAAAGGCGGGGTTCTGACGAGCACCGCAATTCTCAAAGAGATAATTTCGAGAGAAAGGAAAATAAAAAAGGCAACGCAATTACGCGTTGTCTTTTTTAATCTTTTCGTATAATTAAAAGCACCGTTCTTTGCGTTCTTTTTTACAGCGTTCTATATTGCCGCAACGGTAGCACAGTTCGTTGTCGCAAAGCCCGTCGTTTTCAAAGTAAGACAGAATATTGTTTACGGTTGTTTCGGCAATATTGTCAAGCGCTTCTTTGGTTAAAAAAGCCTGATGCGACGTTATTATCACGTTAGGCATGGAAATAAGCCTTGTCAAAACGTCGTCTTTTACTATCTTGTCGGAAAAATCGTTAAAGAAAACGTCTGCTTCTTCTTCGTACACGTCAAGCCCCGCCGCACCTATTTTACCCGATTTTATGCCGTTAATCAGCGCTTCCGCGTCAATAAGCGCCCCGCGGGACGTGTTAAGCAAAACCACGCCGTTTTTCATTTTGTCTATAGTGTCGGCGTTTATTAAGTGATGGGTTTCGGC
>CAMOVY010000007.1 GCA_946627905.1 uncultured Clostridia bacterium | reverse complement strand
TGAAACCGTGGAAATCGACGCAAAATATTCTGGGTATATCGTTAAGGAACAGGAACAGATAGAAAAGGCTAAAAAGTTGGAAGAAAAACTTTTGCCGAACAATATAGACTATCTTAAAATGGAAGGCTTACGTTTAGAGGCGCGGCAAAAACTCGATAAAATCCGCCCCCAAAATTTAGGGCAAGCGGGGCGAATTTCCGGTGTTTCGCCCGCGGATATCGCCGTTTTAATGGTATATCTGAAAAATTAAAGTTTATATAAACCCCCGCCTGTGCTATATTAGCGCAGGCGGGGGTTTCCTTAGATTAGGGCGTTTTGACCGCATTTCAAGTTTGACAACTTTTTGTAAAATATCCCGTATCGGGATATTTTTATTATACCGTTTTGGTATATTTAAGTCAAGAGATTTTTATTATGAGATTAAAATTTTTAAGAAAATCGAAAAACATTTCACAACTTAAACTCGCTCTCGACTTAAATATGAACCAAAACACAATAAGTCGGTACGAAACGGGGGAACATCAAGCGGATTATAAGACGCTTATCGCTCTTGCCGACTATTTTGACGTATCCATTGACTATCTTTTAGAAAGAACGGACAATCCGAAAGTCAACCGCTGATTTTTTCTTATCGGTTTATTGCAAATCAATTATATAATAAACACGCAACCCTGTATCAAATTATACCAAACGGTATAAAGCCTTTTTAAAATTCATGCCGCCGCTTTTTCAAGCGGCGGCGATTAGGTTTTATATGCTATTTTATTTGTTTAACAAGCCTATCGAAAAATCTATTCTTTTAAGTGTTTCGTCTTTACCTAAAAGTTCTGCTATTTCAGTTGCGCCGCCTGCCGTCGCGCCCTTACCCGTAATGGCAATCCGCGCAATCCATAAAAGCGCTTGCTTTTTGACGCCGAGTTCATTAGATAGCGCAACCAAACTTTCAAACAGTACGGAGTTTGTAAACTCCGAAAGGTTTGACAATCTTTCCTTAATTTTCGGCAAAATTTCTTTTGCAAGTTCTATGCTTGCCTTTTGTTTTTCGTTTACGAAAAGGCTTATGTCAAACTCTTTAAAGTCGGCTATAAAATCCAACTTTTCGGGAATTTCGCTTAATATCTGTACCCGCGTTTTAACGAGATTAAGCAATTTATCTTCGTCAAACTTGCCGTAAGCCGCGCTTTTCTTTAAAAACGGCAAGGCAAGTTTTTTAAACTCTTCGAAAGACAGTTCCTTTATATATTCGCCGGAAAGCCACTTCATTTTGGTTTCGTCGAAAATAGCGGGCGACTTGTTTATACCGTCAAGCGAAAAATGTTCGACAAGTTCCGCTAAACTCATTTTTTCTTGATTTGTTTTGGGACTCCAACCCAAAAGCGCTATGTAGTTGACAATCGCTTCTTTTACGTAGCCTTTGTTTACAAAATCTTCATACCCCGCGTCGCCGTTTCTTTTAGAAAGTTTATGCTGCGCGTCTTTCATTATGGGCGGCAGGTGAATATAAACGGGGCGTTCCCAACCGAACGCGTCGTACATTAAATTATATTTAGGCGTGGACGAAAGATATTCCGTGCCGCGGATAACGTGGGTTATACCCATAAGATGGTCGTCTATAACGTTTGCGAAGTTATAGGTTGGCATACCGTCGCTTTTAATCAAAATGCCGTCTTCTATGTCCTTATAGTCCACGGAAATATCGCCGTACACCAAATCGTGATAAGTGCCCGAACCTTCCGTCGGAACGTTCTGGCGGATAACGTACGGCTCGCCCCGCGCGATTTTCTCTTCTATCTCCGCTTTTGAAAGTTTAAGACAATGCTTGTCGTAGCGAACGTTGCCCTCGCTGTCTTTTAACCCCGCTATTCTTTCGGGCGTGCAAAAACAGTAATACGCACCGCCACATTCCACGAGTTTTTTAGCGTATTCGGTATAAATCGCCTTTCTCTCGCTCTGAATATACGGCCCGTAATTGCCGCCGATGTCCGGCCCCTCGTCGTACATAATGCCGGAATCGCGCATAGTGTCGTATATAATCTGCACCGAGCCGTCAACGTAGCGGGTTGTGTCGGTATCTTCTATGCGTAAAATAAAATCCCCGCCGCGCTGCTTTGCGAACAGATATCCGTAAAGCGCCGTACGTAGCCCCCCTATATGCAGATAGCCCGTAGGGCTGGGCGCGAAACGCGTTCTTACTTTTTCCATAACTTATGATTGCTCCTTGAATATTCGTGAATTTTCGGCACGAAAAGTTGCGCCGCGCGGGCGGTTAAAACGCCGTCGTTTCCTTTATCAGATTGATTTTCCCATCGGAAAAATAACTGAACAGGTTATCTTTGGCAACTATAATGTGGTCGACGAGATTTACGCCGTGAAGTTTACAAAGAACATAGAACTTTCTCGTGGCAACGTCGTCCTCGACGCTTGGGTTTACGCTTCCGCTCGGGTGATTATGCGCCATAATCGCGAATTTTGCGTTATGCACGCTCATCGCCTTGGCAATTTCCGCGGTGTCGGCAAACACAGAATCGTCCGCCGTGCCCGAATATTCCATCTGAAAAACCACTTCGTAATTATAGTTAAGCAAAAAGAAATAAAACTTTTCGCTCTTTTGCCCTGAAAACAGCGCGCACATTTCCCGCTTGGTGTTTTCAAAAGAGGTAAACGGGTTTAACACCTGTTTTTGTGAGACGTTCACCGTTTTTCTGAACATTTTGCCGTATAAGACAATATACGCGGCGGTTTTTTCGCCCACGCCGTTTACCGTCTTTAACTGTTCCGCCGTCGCGTTAAAGACATTTTTTATACTGCCGAACGAATTGATAAGCCGATGCGCTATTTCGTTCGTGTCCTTTCTCGGAAACAGCGGGAATAAAAACATTTCCAGCAGTTCGTGGTCGGAAAAGGAATCGGGAAACTCCGTAAACTTTTTAACGAGCCGTTCGCGATGACCGCTGTGAACACCTTGTTGCATAAGAGTATTTTAGCAAAATTTGCGCAAAAAGTAAATAAAAAAACGGGTTTTAGCCCATTACGGCAAAATTTTTATCGCGGTTTTATGTAAGTTGCAAAATTTTTGCAAAAGGTATATACTGATAATAAATCTATTTTTGGGTAAGTTATGAAAAATTCAGACGGGTTTATTAAAAATTTAGGCGAACTTATCGCTATAGAAAGCGTTGAGACAAAAGCGGAAAAAGACGCGCCGTTCGGAAAAAACGTTAAAGCCGCCCTTACGTGGTTTTTAAATCTTGCCGAAAGTTTCGGGTTTAAAACCGTAAACTACGACAACTACGCGGGCGAAATCGTTTACGGCGACGGACAGGAAATAGGCATTATCGGGCATTTAGACGTCGTACCCGCGGGCACGGGCTGGAACTTTCCGCCGTTTACGCTTACCGAAAAGGACGGCTATCTTATCGGCAGGGGCGTAGGCGACGACAAAGGCGCTATGCTTATGACGCTTTACGCGTTAAAAGAACTTAAAGACAGCGGCGCTATTTGCAACAAAAAATTCCGCTTTTTCGTAGGCACTAATGAAGAAAGCGGGTGGAAAGACGCCGAGTACTTAAAGACTAAAACCACTCTTCCCGAATACGGGTTTTCGCCCGACGGCAATTTCCCCGTATCGTATGCGGAAAAAGGGTTTTACTACGTCAATATAAATTTGCCGCCGTTTAAAAATTTCGGGGCGATTAAAGGCGGCACGGTAATAAACGCCGTTTGCGCACACGCGGAAGTTTACCCCAAAGCAGAGTTCGATAAAACGCTTTTGGCAAAACACGGACTTTCTTTTGAAGACGGAAAGGTTATAAGCCGCGGGGTGGCGGCGCACGGTTCACAGCCACAACTCGGCAAAAACGCGCTTTTGCCGCTTTTTGAGTTTTTAAAAGACTGCGGAGAAAACGTCGGCGATTATATAGACTATCTATTTAAAGACAAGTGGGAAATAGCGAAAATGAAAAACGAACAAGGCTATCTTACCTTTTCGCCCGACCTTGCCCAAGAACTTAAAAACGGGGGAACGCAAATTTTATGCGATATGCGAATCCCCGCGCCGTTCACTTTAAAAACGGTAAACGAAAAGTTAAGCGTAGCCCCGCTTGATATTACGGTTATAGACCACGAACACCCGCCCGTTATGACAGACAAAGACGGCAAGTTCGTGCAAACCTTGCTTAAAGCGTACAACGCTATCACGGGTGAAAACCAAACGCCCGTGAGTATGGGCGGCAGCACTTTCGCGCGTGTATTTAAAAAAGGTTGCGCGTTCGGACCGGAATTCGACGGCGAAAATTACCATATGCACGAAGCCGACGAACGGGTTAAAAAAGATTTGTTTATAAACTCGTACGAAATTTACAAAAAGGCGATTTTCGATTTAGCAGCATTAAAAGAAGATATATAACGATATAATATAGCGGCGCGGCAAAATTGCCGCGCCGCTTTTTTTAATTTTGCCCCTGCGTTCTATAGAAAAACGCTTGCGGGTGAGAGCAGACGGGGCATTGTTCGGGCGGATTTGTGCCCACGTGAATATGCCCGCAGTTAGCGCATTTCCACACCGTGTCCTTGTTCCCTTCAAACATTTTGCCGCTTAATATCTGCTTGCGCAATTCCTTGTATGTCTTTTCGTGCGCGCCTTCGATTTCCGCAACGCCGTCGAACAGCGCGGCTATATCGGGGAAGCCTTCCTGCCGCGCAGTCTCGGCAAAATCCGCGTACATTACCGTGCGCTCGTAATTTTCAAGGTCCATAGAACTAACTAAATTGTCGCTCGTCCCCGCGATGCCGTGGTATAACTTGAACCAGATTTCCGCGTGCGCCTTTTCGTTAAGCGCAAACTTGTTAAGCGTTTTGGCAACGTACTCGAACCCGTCGTTTTTTGCCTGAGTTGCAAAAAAATTGTATTCGTTCATAGCGCCGCTCTCGGCTAAAAACGCCGTCCGTAAATTTTTTATAGTCTGACTTTCATTAAAATCCATACTTTTCTCCTTTTTTCCCTTTTACCCGTAGTTTGTATAAATCGATTAAAAGCATACCTTTTTTGTTGTAAAATTTTACGCGTTGTGTTAAAATAATAAAAAAGTTCAGGTGGAATTATGACTTTCGATACGGAACTCGTCGGAAAAATAGGTTCTATGGCGCTTATAGACAGGGCAAGCAATATGCTTGACTATACCCTTCTCGCACGCATTTCGCGCGAACTTAAACCGGGGTATATATGGATAACGAGCGGCGCTGCGGAAACGGGCAGGCTCGATTATATAATGCGCAACGGCAAAGAACTTAATATCGGTTCGGAAGACGCTAAAACCGACTACGCGGCGCAAGGTCAAGCTATTTTAATGTCAACTTACCGTCAGTTTGTCGATAGCCGCTATTCTTTGCGTCAGGTGCTTGTAGAACACCAGCATTTTAACGACGACGCTAAGCGCGAACACCTAAAAAGCCTGCTTTTAAGATGCAAAGACCAGAACGCTATTCCTATAATAAATTATAACGACGCGGTGTCTACAGAAGAATCCCGCAGGTTTGAAATTCAGTCTTTAAAGGCAAAAAAGGTCAAAGCGGTGGAGTGCGTGGATAACGACGAAACGGCGGCGCAAATTGCGTGCCTTGTACGCGCCAAATACCTGATTATTTTAACGAGTACAGACGGTATTTATAAGGACAGTAAAAACCCCGACACATTAATAGAAGAGATAAACGGTAAAGACGTTTACGAACTTTTAGAAAACATTACGGCTTGCGAAAACTACTGCAACGGCGCTTCCCGCGCGGGGGCAAACGGCGCAAAAGCCAAGTTAGAATACGTTAAAGAAGCGGTCAAAATCGGCACGGAAGTTATAATCGCTTCGGCAAAACATAGCATAGCGGATTTAATTTCGGGCAAAGCAACGGCGACGAGAATTCGGGTAAGATAAAAATTTTGTCGTTTTTTCGGAATAATCCGTAAAAAATCGCTCATAATAACCTTGTCGGCAAACGACAAAGGAGAAAATTATGAGAGACGTTAAAAACACCAAGTCCGCTAAAGACTGCGGCACGAGTAAATCCACCAAAGATTGCGGCGGTAAATGCACTAAGTCCACGAAGAACAGCAAATAATTATGCGTTCTAAACGCAAAATGAAAAGCAGGTTCGACTATTACGGGTCTTACACGGGGGTTGACTTTTCAAATAGGTACGACGACCCCGACCAAGACGCGGACGACTTGTAAACTCACAATTTAATCGGAAAAGGCGGTACTTTTACCGCCTTTTTTACGTGTTGACAAAACGGAAAAAGCATAATATAATATATATGCTTTTAAGCGGACTGTGCGAACGCGGGGACGGAGCAAAACCGTCAATGAGGAAAGTCCGAGCGTTTCAGGAACAGGGTGCCGGAGAAATTCCGGTGAAGGCGACTTTAAGGAAAGTGCAACAGAAAATTACCGCCCTTATAAAAAAAGGGTAAGGATGAAAAGGCGGGGTAAGAGCCCACCGCTTTTACGGCAACGCAAAAGGCAATGTAAACCCCACCCGACGCAAGATTGACAAATTCTCTCTTTGGGAGTTCCGCCGAGAGAATTTAATAAAATATCGCTGGGGGATAACGGAGACGTTATTCGTAGATAAATGTTCGCACTCGACAGAACTCGGCTTACAGGTCCGCTTATAAAGTAAAAAATATCCGCGCCGAAAGGCTTAAACCTTTCGGCGCGGCGTTTTTATCCGTTCATTTTAGGATTGTCTGTTCTTTCCAACAGATAGTCGATAGAAACGTTAAAATAATCGGCAAAGGCTATAAGCGTTTTATAGTCCGCTTGATGTTCGCCCGTTTCATAACGACTTATAGAGTTTTGGTTCATATTTAAGTCAAGAGCAAGTTTAAGTTGGGAAATCTTTTTCGCTTTCCGTAATTCTTTTAATCTTTTCATAAAAAACCCTTGACTTAAATATACCAAATCGGTATAATTATTATATCCCGTTTTGGGATATAATAAAGATTGTCAAACTTGAAATGCGGTCAAAACACTCTAACCCAAGGGTTCGCCCACGCTTAAAATACGTGGGCGAAAAAACGGTCAAAAACCTAACGGTAAAGCAACTAATCGCCCGTGCGTTTTAATTACGCACGGGCGATTAAATAAAAAATTTTAATTAAATTTTATAGAAATCAGCGGATAAAGTTTGTTGATATTCTCGGTTCTTTTTCGGGTAGCCCGATTTTTTCTTTGCCGAGCGCGATACTCTTTATTAAAAACGCCGCGTTCCGCGCAAGTGTGCGAACGGTCTGCAAACCTTCACCGTCCTGTTCCGCTTCGCCAGCAACTCTTCCGTGAACGATATTCCAGTACTGGCTTGATACAACGGGCATACCGCTTATGGTAAAATACTTGTTAAGCCCGTCAAAGGTCGCGCTTGCGCCGCCCCTGCGGCATACCGCCACGCTAGCGCCCACTTTCATTGTTTTATCAAAGTGCGTGCTATAAAATAGGCGGTCTAAAAAAGAAATAAGCGTGCCGTTTGCCGAAGCAAAATACACGGGGCTTGCTACAATAAGCCCGTCCGCCTTTTCAAACTTTTCAGCCGTCTCGTTTACCGCGTCAATAAACGCGCACTTTGCGTGGGTTAAGCAAAACCCGCAGGCGATACAACCGCGTATATCCTTTCCGCCGATTTGAACAGTTTCCGTCTCTATTCCGTTTGCGTTAAGCGTTTTTTCAATCTCATGAAGCGCTGTCGCCGTGTTTCCGTCCCTTTTGGGACTACCGTTTATTAAAAGAACTTTCATTTTTCACCCTGTAAAACCCGTTGTTTTAGAGTTCGCTTTCTATTTCCGATTGAGAAACAAGCCCGATTTTGCGCGCTTTTATCTCGCCGTCTTCAAATAAAACGAGGGTGGGGATAACTTCTATACCGTACTTTTCGGCAAGCGGAATATTTTCGTCTATATCCACTTTGCAAACCTTAACCTTGCCCGCGTACTTTTCCGCGATAGCGCTAACGGTGGGGGCAAGCATACGGCAAGGACCGCACCACGTCGCCCAAAAATCCACCAAAACGGGGATTTCCGATTTTAACACTTCGCTTTCAAAATTGTTTACGTTTACGATAACTTCTTTCATTTTTTTCTCTCCTTACCTTTTAATATGTGTTTTTATCCTTTTATTTTTCGTCTTCGTCAACCAAAACCTTCTCCGCGGGAACAAGTATAGTCTTATGATAGCAGGCAAACATTTCTTCTACTTTTTTCATATCGGGTTTTTTGGTAAACGCGGAAATTATCGGCAGGAAAATCAAATCGGTAAGCATAACCAGCGCGCCGAGATTTAACGGCGACGCCCAGAACGCGGGCAACGTAAAGTAATCTTTAAGCCAGAAAGTATACAAAAGATATAATACCATTATTCCCACGCCGTAAAAATAACTGAACCAAACCGCCGCTTTCGTTGTCTTTTTGGAGTAAAGCCCGTACAGGAAAGGCGCAAGGAACGCCCCCGCAAGCGCGCCCCAAGACACCGCCATCATCTGCGCTATAAAACCAAAATTTTTATAGTACTGCAAAATGGCAATAACCGCCGATATAACGATAAACACTACGATAAGTCCGCGTATCCACAAAACCTGCCCTTTGTCGGTCATTTCCTTTTTGCTGTACGGCTTTATTAAATCAAGCGTCATCGTAGACGCGGAAGTCATAGACAGCGACGAAAGGGTAGACATAGAAGCCGACAACACCAAAATTATAACCAGCCCTATAAGTACGGGCGAAAGTTCCGAAAGCATTGCGGGAATTATCGCGTCGTACCCTTCCGTTGGCTTTTCGGGGAAATAAACTCTTGCAAAGCCGCCCAAAAAGTAGCAGCCGCCAGCGACTATTACCGCGAATATGGTTGAAATTATCGTGCCTTTAACTATTGCCGATTCGTCTTTTATGGCGTAGAATTTTTGCACCATTTGCGGAAGTCCCCACGTTCCCAAAGACGTTAAAATAACGACAAAGAACAGGGAAACGACGTCCGGTCCGAAGAAAGACGTAAACACGCCCGCCTGCGCCGGAACAGCCGCGTCTTCCACCTGCGAAAGGCTCGCGAAAACATCGTTCCAGCCGCCTTTTGTTAAAATCACGGCGACGATAACGGCGACGATTCCTATTACCATTATAATGCCCTGAATAAAGTCGTTAATCGCGGTTGCCATATATCCGCCCGCAATAACGTAAACGGCGGTAAGCACGGACATAATGACTATACATACCCAGAACGGCAAATCGAACGCCATAGCGAACAGCCTTGAAAGTCCGTTATATAAAGACGCCGTGTAGGGGATAAGGAATATAAATATAATTATCGCCGCGGCGACTTTTAAAGCGTTGCTGTCGTAGCGTTTCCCGAAAAAGTCGCTCATGGTGGCGGATTTTAAGTGCCTTGTCATAAGACGGGTACGGCGACCTAAAATCTTCCACGCGAGTAGCGAACCTATAAACGCGTTGCCAAGCCCTATCCAGGTTGCGGCGACGCCGAACCTGTGCCCGAACTGCCCCGCGTAGCCCACGAAAACGACCGCGGAAAAATAAGACGTGCCGTAGGCAAAAGCGGTAAGCCACGCGCCGACGTTTCTTCCGCCGAGTAAAAACCCGTCGGTAGAAGCGGCTTTTCTGCGGCATATAAAGCCGATTACGACCATAGAACCGAAAAACACTAAAAGCAAAACAATGTAAAGCGCTATTTTCATAAAACTTTTTCCCTTTTTTAAGAACGGTTTTGTTCGTCGACTATATTGTCGGCGTTATATATCTTGCGTAAAAGCGGTTTTTCTATTTTGCCCGTGGCGTTTCTCGGTACTTTGGCAAATATAACCTTACGCGGGCGCTTATAGCGGGGAAGGGCAAGGCAGAATTCGTCTATCTCTTCCTGCGTACAGGTCGCGCCCGAAACAAGTTCTATTATCGCCGCGGGTATTTCGCCCAAACGCTTATCGGGAAGGCCTATCACCGCCACGTCCTTTATTTTATCGAACTTACGCATAAAGTTCTCTATTTCCACGGGGTAAAGGTTTTCGCCCCCGCAGACTATTACGTCTTTCTTTCTGTCGACAAGGTAAATAAAGCCTTCTTCGTCCTGCTTTGCCATATCGCCGGTAAGTAGCCACTCTCCGCGCATAACTTCGGCGGTTGCCTTTTCGTTGCGGTAGTAGCATTTCATAACCCCCGCGCCTTTTAAGGCAAGTTCGCCTACTTCGCCGCGTTTTACTTCGGTTATGCCGTCTTCTTTCACGATTTTAACCTGCCAGCCGTAGCCCGCAACGCCGATTGCACCCACCTTTCTTATGTTTTCCACGCCGAGATGCACCGCGCCAGGACCTATGGATTCACTCAAACCGTAGTTAGTGTCGTAAGCCTGCCCGGGGAAATATTCCTGCCAACGTTTTATTAAACTTTGCGGCACGGGTTGCGCGCCTATATGCATTAAGCGGAACTGTTTTACGTGATAATCTTTAAGTTTTATACTGCCGTTATCGAGTTTTTCCAAAATATCCTGCGCCCACGGCACTAAAAGCCACACGATTGTGCAACGCTCGTTAGAGATTGCTTCCATAATGGTTTCGGGCGTAGTCCCGCGAAGCAGCACCGCTTTGCTTGCCGACACAAGGCTTCCGAACCAATGCATTTTAGCGCCCGTATGATAAAGGGGCGGGATACACAAAAACACGTCGTCGCGGGTTTGCCCGTGGTGCTTTTGCTCGACGACTGCCGCATGGGCTAAAGCCCTGTGCGCGTGCAAAATGGCTTTGGGAAAGCCCGTCGTGCCGCTTGAAAAATAAATCGCCGCGTCGTCGTCAAGTGTCAAAGGAATTTCGGGGTTAACCGTCGCGCAGACCTTTACTTCTTCGTCAAAATCTTCCGAAAAAGTGGGGCAGTAGTCGCCGCCCGTAAAATACAGCGCGACTTTGCCGCTTAAAGCGTCCACTATTTCTTCCACTCTGCCGATAAATTCAGGCCCGAAAAACAGCGTTTTTATCTCCGAAAGGTTAGCGCAGTACAGTATTTCTTCCGCGGTGTAGCGGAAATTCATAGGCACGGCAAGCGCGCCCGTTTTTAAAATCCCGAAATACAGGGGCAACCACTCTAAACAATTCATCAAAAGGATACCGACTTTGTCGCCCTTTTTTACGCCTTTCTTTATAAGAAAGTCGGCGACGCGGTTTGCCTGTTCGTTAAACTCGCCCCAAGTAATTTCCCTGCGGTAATGGCGGGTGGAACTTTCTTCTACCAAAGAATACTCTTTCCACGTACTTCTTTTTCTCTCCTGCGTCGCGGGGTTAAGTTCCACGAGAGCAACATCCGCCGTATATAGCGCGGCGTTTCTTTCCAACAACTCGGTAAGCAACATTTTATCTCCGTTTTCGGGCGGGTTGCCCGAAAGGTTTTTCAACCGTATTAAATATTCCCCAAAAGGGTTTTTGCGTTATCATAAAATATCGCGGACTTTTCCGCGGGCGAAAGGTTAAGCCCGTTTATAAAATCCACCTGCGTTTGTTCATCCCCCCACGGGCTGTCCGTTCCGAACAGAATTTTATCCGCACCGTGGAGTTTTACTATTTCGGTAAACTCTTTTTCTGAAAGGACAGGCTTTTGTTTTGCCGCGGGAAAATCTTTCCGGTAGGCAAAGTCCACCGCGCAGAAAGACGTGTCGAAATACACGTTTTTGCCGCAAAGGTAAGTTTTAACGTCCTGCCATTGTTCCCAGCCGCCCATATGCGCTAAAACAAATCTTTCGGGCTTAACGTCTGCTATTAGTTCCGCCGCCATTTCGGGCGAACACCAACTGCCGTCTACGCCGATATCCAAACCGCCGTGGGAAATGACTATAAGCCCTTTTTCTTCCGCGTAGCCGATAATGCGTTTATATTTTATATCGTTAAGGGGCGTATGTTGGTACGCGGGATGTATTTTAAAGCCTTTAAGCCCCAACTCGTCGATTTCGTTTATAGCGGCTTTATAGTCCGAAACTTCGGGGTGCATACCGCCGAAAGAAAAAACACCCGTTTCTTTAACGCTTTGATTCTGCTTTGCCGCAAAACGGTTTATTTTTGACGCGGACGCGGGGTTAGTTATCACGGGCAGAACTATCGAAAGTTTTACCCCCGCTTTTTTTGCTTTTTCGGAAAGTCCTTTAACCGTTCCGTCCGAAAAGGGGTCTGTGCCCGACTTGCTCTTCAAAAACTCGACGGTTTTTGCCGCCATCGCGTCGGGAAAGGTGTGCGTATGAAAATCTATTATCATATTCGCCGTTATTACGAAAGTCCGTTTATTTCCTTAAAACCCGCGTCTTTCAGCACGGTTTCAGCCTTAAGATTGTCCGTTGCCTTAATAACCACGAACGCGCTTTCTTTAGTTCCCGCTAAAAACGCGTAAAGGTATTCTACGTTTACGCCCTTTTCGGCAAGAAGAGTAAGCGCTTTAGAAAGTTCGCCCGCGCTGTTTTTAATTTCCACGCCGATAACTTCGGTAATAGTACCTAAAAGTCCGTGGTCTTTGAGAATTTTAAGCGCCTTTTCGGGGTCGTCGACAATCAGCCTTAAAATGCCGAAGTCTTTAGTGTCCGCAATGGACAGTGCTTTCATATCTATATTGTTTTTTGCAAAAAGTTCGGTTATCTCCGAAAGATAGCCCACTTTATTTTCCACAAAAACGGTCAACTGCCTGATTTTCATAATAACCCCCTTAATCGTGCAATTTTCGTTTATCTACAACGCGCACCGCTTTGCCTTCGCTTCTTACTATGGTCTTCGGCGGCACGAGATGCACCGCGGGGCGAATACCGAGCATCGTAGTGATGGCGGCGGAAAGCGCTTTTTCCATTTTAACTATTCCTTCCGTCGTGTCGGTCATCTGTTCGGGCAAAAGTTCCACGTAAACGTCTAAAGTATCGGTATTGTTCACGCGGTCCACTTCTATGCGGTAGTTGGGCGCATAGCCTTCGTTTAAGAGTACCGTTTCTATCTGCGAAGGGAACACGTTTACGCCGCGGATGATAAGCATATCGTCGCTTCTGCCCATCGGTTTTGCCATACGGATAAAGGTTCTCCCGCACGAACACTTTTCGCGCGACAACACGCATATATCCCGCGTGCGGTAGCGCAAAAGGGGAAACGCCTCTTTGTCGAGAGAAGTGAATACAAGTTCGCCCTTTTCGCCTTCCGGTAGAACTTCGCCCGTATCGGGGTCTATTATTTCCGCGATAAAATGGTCTTCGTTAATATGCATACCCTTTTGTTCTTTGCACTCGAACGCCACTCCGGGGCCCGAAGTTTCGGTAAGCCCGTAAATATCGTACGCTTTTATTCCCAAAGATTTTTCTATATCGCGGCGCATTTCTTCCGTCCACGGTTCAGCGCCGAAAATACCCGCTTTTAACGAGTTGTCTTCGGGCTTAAATCCCTGTTCTTTAAGCGTTTCGCCTATGTACGCGGCGTAAGACGGCGTACAGCAGAGAATCGTGGACTTTAAGTCCATCATAAACTGAATTTGCCTTTCGGTGTTGCCGCTGGACATAGGCAGGGTAAGACAGCCCACTTTATGCGAACCGCCGTGAAGTCCCGCACCGCCCGTAAACAGCCCGTACCCGTACGCCACCTGCAAAACGTCTTCTTTAGTGCCGCCCGCGGCAACGATGGCGCGCGCACAGCAGTCTTCCCAAAGGTCTATGTCGTGCCGGGTGTAGTAGGCGATAACCCGCTTTCCCGTAGTGCCTGACGTCGAGTGTATTCTCACGCAATCGGATAGCGGCACGGCAAGCATACCGTAAGGGTAGGTTTCCCTTAAATCACTCTTCGATATAAAGGGTAGTTTATATAGGTCTTCTATCCCGCGTATATCTTCGGGGCGAACGCCTTTTTTATCCATTAAATCGCGATAGTACGGCACGTTTTCGTAAACGTGTTTTACCTGTTTTACTAATTTTGCCGATTGCAATTCCTTTATTTTTTCAACGGGCATCGTTTCGATGTCTTTCTGAAAATACTGTTCCACGGGGTTTTCTTCCTTTTTGGTTTTTATAAATTATATCCTAATTCAAATGCTTTTTTATTCATTTCGACAAACTTTGGCGCGACGGTGTTTTCAATGGCTTCTATCCATTTTCCGTAGGGGATAGCAAACCGCTTTGCAAGACGGGCAAGCAACACCACGTTGACCGCTTTAACGCTGCCCGCTTTTTCCGCCGCGGAAAGCGCGTCAATCGCTTCGATTTTTACGCCCTTTGTCTTTAACTCTTCTAAAATAGAAGTCGGGTATTCGGCTTTACCGATAATAACGGGCATGGGGTCTATTTCTTGCGTGTTGACGATTATTTCGCCGCCCTGTTTTAAGTACGCCGCCCAACGCGCCGCTTCTAACTTTTCAAACGATAAAATATAATCGGCTTCGCCTTCGGTGATGATGGGGGAATACACCTTTTCGCCGAAACGCACGTAAGTTTCCACGCTTCCGCCGCGCTGGCTCATACCGTGCACTTCGGAAACTTTTACGTCGTACCCTTCGGAAAGAAGTACCGCGCCCAAGAGTTTGGACGCCAAAAGACTGCCTTGTCCGCCCACGCCTACTATCATAATATTCGTTGTCATTATAAGGTATCTCCTTTTTCTATCGCGTCGAACGGGCACAACTTGCCGCAAACTTCGCAGCCCACGCAAAGCGTTGCGTCTATATGCGCCTTGCCGTTTTTAAACGAAACGGCGGGGCAGCCTAAAGACATACATTTTTTGCACGCGCGGCACTTTTCTTTATTGACTTTTAACGCGGGCGCGGTTTTTACGTATTTTAAAAGCACGCAAGGTCTTCTTGAAATAATAACCGACGGCTCGTCCGCCTCAAGTTCTTCTTTAACCGCCGCTTCGCAGGCTTTAAGGTCGTAGGGGTCGACAACTCTGACGCGGCGGATACCGATAGCGCGGCAAAGCGCTTCTAAATCGACTTTACCCGCGGGGTCGCCTTTAATGTTATATCCCGTAGTGGGGTTTTGCTGATGCCCCGTCATACCCGTTATGGAATTGTCTAAAATTATAACCGTGGAGTTAGAACCGTTATACGCAACGTTCACAAGCCCCGTTATCCCCGAGTGCATAAACGTGGAATCCCCGATAACCGCAACGGTCTTTTTCTGCGCGTCTTTTTCGGACGCTTTTAAAAACCCGTGTATACCCGAAACCGAAGCGCCCATACACAAAGTATAGTCCACGGCGGAAAGGGGCGGCTGCGCGCCAAGCGTGTAGCAACCTATATCGCCCAAAACGGTTATTTTGTTCTTTGAAAGCACGTAATAAATCCCGCGGTGCGGACAGCCCGCGCACATCATCGGCGGCCTTGCGGGCGCTACCGTGTCCGCTTTAACCGACGGTTTTTCGGGCAGATTGAACGCCGCAGATATGGTCTGTTGCGAAAATTCGCCGAGAATAGAAAACTTTTCTTTTCCTATGGGGTTAAGTCCTAAATTTCTGCAATGCGTTTCTATAATGGGTTCTAATTCTTCTATAACGTAAAGGGTTTTTACTTTCTTTGCAAAATCCAGAATAAGTTTTTCGGGCAAAGGGTTCGGCATACCTATTTTAAGTACGCTTGACCTTTCGCCGAACACTTCTTTTACGTACTGATAAGAAGTGCCCGAAGTGATTATGCCTATTTCCGTGCCGCCCATTTCCACGCGGTTAAAAGGACAAGTTTCGGCGTATTCGCGTAGCGCTTTCATCCTATCTTCGACAACTACGTGCCGCTTTATCGCGTTTGCGGGCATCATTATATATTTAGCGCCGTTTTTAACGTACGGCTTATTCGGAATTTCCACGCGTTCGGCAGTATCTACCACCGACTGGCTGTGCGCAACTCTCGTACACATACGAAGCAGTACCGCCGTGTCGAACTTTTCAGAAATATCGAACGCCGCTTTAGAAAACTCGTACGCTTCCTGCGAGTTCGAAGGTTCAAGCATAGGCACTTTCGCCGCTATCGCGTAGTGGCGGTAGTCCTGTTCGTTCTGCGAAGAGTGCATGGCTGGGTCGTCCGCAACGCAAATAACCATCCCCGCGTTTACGCCCGTATAAGAAAGGGTAAACAGGGGGTCGGCGGCGACGTTTAAGCCCACGTGTTTCATAGCGCAGGCAGACCTTGCGCCCGCAAGCGACGCACCGAACGCCGCCTCGGTTGCGACTTTTTCGTTTGGCGCCCACTCCGACTTAACTTCGTCGTACTTTGCCAAAAATTCCGTTATCTCGGTCGACGGTGTGCCGGGGTAGGAAGAAACGAATTTTATACCGCCTTCGTACAGCCCGCGCGCTACCGCTTTGTTTCCTATCATAAGTTGTTTCATTTTTTTCACCTTGTCGTTTGGCTCTCGTTTTTAAATAGGCTTTGCCCGCGGAAAACAAAACGGTTTCCCGCGGGCAGTAATTTAATAGTTTTTATCTTTCAGACTGTTGCCGAGATAAGTGCCGAAAGACGGCGCGGACTTTCTCTTTTCTTCGGTAAATCCGCTACCCCTTCTTTCTCCGCGATTACGGTTTTTATAATCTCTGCCGCCGCGGTCGTTGTGTCCGCGATTGTTTCTTCCGCCGAATTTGCCGTCTCTGCGGTTTTTGCCGTGATTAGTTCCTGCGTTATAAGGTCTTGACGTTTCGTCTAAATCGTTGGGAACTATTACCACGTACCTTTGCGGTTCTTTACCGTCGCTTATAGTTTTAACCGTCTCGCTATCCGCAAGCGCGGTGTGAATTATTCTTCTTTCAAACGGACTCATAGGTTCTAAAATAACCTTTCTTCTCATATCCGTCGCTTTCGCTTCGAGTTTGTGCGCAAGGGCGATAAGCGTTTCTTCGCGCTTGTCGCGGTAGTTTTCACAGTCGACTACGATTTTTTCGTATTCCTTTTTGCCGATATTTGCGACCGCGCCCGCTAAAACCTGTATAGCGTCCAGCACTTCTCCGCGATATCCGATAACCGCCGAAGACTCTTCCGCTATAAGCGAAATAACGTTTTTGTCGGTTATACTCGCTTTGGCGTTTACGTCCATTATGTCGAACAGTTTTTCAATAAACTCCGCCGCCGCTTTCACGCCGCCGTCCGCGTCGCTTTCTTCGCTTGTTTTAACGCTTTCTTTCTTTGCTTTTGCGGCTTTTTCCTTTTTCGCGGGTTCTTCCTTTTTCTTAACGTCGACTACCGCTTCTTTTTTCACTTTGCCGAACAGCCCCTTTACCGCTTCGGCTACCACCGTTATCTCCGCTTGACTTTCGGAGATGCCAAGACTTTCTAATCCCTTTGTTTTGGCTTCTTCTACCGTTTTACCTGTAAACTCCATTTATTTTACTCCTTGAACGCTTTAAAAGCGTTTTATTTACTTAATTCTTCCGCGCGGGTGTTTCTTTTTGTCGGCAAGCCCCGATAAAAACCCGTCTTCTACTGTTTTATCTTTCTTTTTCTTT